>JACQWQ010000063.1 GCA_016209205.1 Chloroflexota bacterium | reverse complement strand
GAATGGATGTTTAATTTTGCAAACAACGCTCGCAGTTCCGCGCCCGCGTCAGAGGTCGTTTCCGTCGTCGCGCCGGGTGCGAGATATTTTTCGAACGCCGCGTCTATGCCGTTCGCGCGCGCGGCGCGCACGATTTCGTGGTGCACGTCCAAATCTTCTTGCGCGTCCGCGTCGTCTTGCGCGCGCGCGAGATCGAGCATTGCGGCGAGGACGAGGTCGGCGTTGTCGGTCAACAGTTCGGGATGCGTTTCCAGAAATTGTTTCGAGTCATGCCACGCGTCGAGATTCATCCATTCCTGAATCGTTTCGCCGAGCGCGCGGTGTTCTTGCAAGACGCGCAGCGCGGCGGCGACGGCGGGATGTTTTTGCAGTTGTTCCAATTGCGCGGCTTGCTGCTGCAATTCCGCCATCACCTCGTCCAGTTTGTCGTCCATCGCGGCGGGCACGAGTTCGATGGGGATGGCTTGCGGCGCGTCGAGATACTTGCTGCCGGGAAGAATCAAAAGTTGACCGCGCAATTGTTGTACGAGTTGCGCGCCCGTTTCTTGCACTTGCTGTTCGGACATGCCCTGCGGATAGCCGAGAAACAATTGCTGTTTCGCGCGGTCGTGATACAGCAACGGCGCGAGCGGCATAATGCGGTGCCCGTTCGGACACGCGACGACGTGAATGGAACCGTCGTGACAGCGCGCGGCGAGGTCGGGGCGTTCGCCCGCATCCACGATCAACCAGATTTCCGCGTGAAAGGGGGACTTGCATTGGGTACAAGTGAGCGAAGCAGTTTGTGAAAAAGAAAGCGACATTTGAGAGGTTACAGGTCACAGGTCACGGGTTACAGGTGGCAAGTCGCAAGTCACAAGTTACAAGCCACAGGTCACAGGTCACAAGTGACTGGCGACTGATAACTGATAACTGGTGACTGGTGACTGGTGACTGATCACTGATAACTGATCACTGATAACTGATCACTGATAACTGATCACTGATAACTGATCACTGACCACTGATAACTGGCAAGTGTGAATTATAGAGGGAGCGGAGGAGGTTTGCAAGAGGCGCGCGGGTGTCAGAGACCTGACGGGTTTTTTGGGGCGTACGCTTGATGAAACACATTCGCGGGGTACATCACCTACGCGACGCACACAAGACGAATGGCGCAGAAACCTAGGGCGGTGTCAAAGTCGCCGCGAGTGCGACAGTTTTGTCATTCTGAGATGGTCAGCCCACGGGGGTTGTATGGGCGGAGAACTGTCATATCGAGATGGTCAGCCCGCAGGGGCTGTATGGGCTCAGGACTGTCATATCGAACGGAGTGAGATATCTCGCTCCGCTCGATATGACAAGTCCTGTGCAGCGGAGCGAGATATCTCATGGAGCCTGCCACGCGGAGCCTGCCACGCTGCGCTCGCAGCCGTGGCTCGCAGCCGTGGCTCGCAGCAGTGGTTCGAAATGACACCCGCCCGCCAAGTTCTGTGCAGCCCTTCATGCTTCGTGCGATGAACTCCATCGCGAGTAAACTCTGTGAAGAATCTCTGGCTGGGGATAAACCGAGATTCTTCACTCCACTGCGTTCCGTTCAGAATGACAGCTCGCGACTTTGACAGTGTCCTGTGCAGAAACCCGTCAGGTCTTGCGTTTACCGTTCTTGCCACACAAACCGCACTTGCGCGGTCGAATCAGGATGTAAACGCAGTATCTTGCCACCGGGCGCGCGGAGGTAACACATCCATAGGCGAAAGGATGGGTTGGGCGTTTCGCATTGGTAGGCAGCGTCGAGTGCAAATTCGGGCGCGGTTGCCCAGCCGAGGCGCTGGCGTACATTGTCCCAGCCGTCCATTTCGCCGCGCCAGATTTGCCCAAAGCCACTGACGGGTTCCACGCGGCCTTGCGGCGGCGTTTCGTTTACGCGATTTTGGGGGGAGGAACCGGCGCGAAACGTGTACGGCGCGTCGCGCCATTCGAATGTGCCGGACGTTGGCGTGTCATTGAAAAACACATAAAAGCGGTCGGGGTTTTGCATCCAAATCATCAAGCCATGCTCGAATGGCTGCGCGGCGGCGGGCGAAAAAATTGGCGCGCCTTCGGGACAGGTTGGCGGCGCGGTATCGAAAAACCAGTCGCGCAGACCGCGACAGCCCAACACCAAAGGAGCGAGCGCGCGTTCGGTGGTTTGTGCGTTGGTGACGCGTAACAGCAATCCGTTCCAAATCAAATTTTTTTCTTGGATGGTAAAACGTTTCGTCCCCGCAGGCGGAACGTTCGCACAGTCGGCGGTTTGTTCCCAAGGACCGGTCGGGGTCATGACGTACGGACACAACACAGCTGTGTCGCCCTGCGCTTGCCACGCCGCGGTGATGACATTGCCGACGGCGACCGTCGTGGTGGGAACGACGGTGAATGAGACGATGCTGCCGTTGGCGCGTGTGTTGGGCACGGGCGACGCGCTAAAGGTGAGCGTCAACGGCGGCATGCCGCTGACCGGTTGGCGCGTGGTCTCTGGGTTTAGCGCGCGCGTTTGGGCGAGCATCGTGCTGCGCGCTTGGAGCCTAGGCAGTTCCGCCTGCGCGGTTTGCAACGGTGCAGAGTGTATCGCGGTTTCGATGGCAATGGCGATGTCGTCACTGCGAATGGGCGCGTCAAAAGTTTGCGTCGCAGCCGCGCGCACCGCAGGCGTCCCGTCGGGTGAACTGCAACTGGTAAACATCAATGCGACGAACGCGATGAGGAGGGCGAGGAAGGATGCTGATTTCGTAGACGGCATGGTTGCTCCGAATGAAACGATGAGCGGAATTATATCTCATTCGCATGAGCGATTGGAAATCGCCCGCTGAAAAAGGGTAAAATCGCGCGGCGATTCCGAATGCGGCGCATTTCACCTTTTTTGAGCCGTAAAATTGGATTTTACGGAAGCGGCGCGAATCCCAATGCGTTTGCTCTGCTCATGACACAGCGGGTTGCGATGGTTCGGCTGTGCTCACCACGTGGTTCAACTCGCACAGCTGGCGGCGCACGAGTCCAACTCGTGCGCCAACAGCGGAGGTTGGCGACATGCGTTGAGCATGCCCGCCAACCGAGTGCTCCACGAAGGACACTGCAATCGCAAGCGATTGCCGCACCAAGAAACCCTTCGTGTTCTTCGTGTCCTTCGTGGATCACTTGACGCCCCACAATTGCACAGAACCATCGTCTTTGCCTATCGCCAGAAATCGTCCATCGGGCGAAAATACAGCATAGGTGGGCTTGCCGAACCCTTTCTTTAGAGCGGATTCCTAATTCGTATGTGGGCAAAAGACCTTTCGGGTTTCCGAAAACCCGAAAGGTCTGCCCACCAATCAGACTGGAATCCGCTCTAAGGTCAATCTTTGCCCGCTGCTCACGTCCCACACATAACTCGCGCTTGCCGCAAAACTGTGGCTTGCCACCAATTTGTCGCCCGGCGAAAAGGCGATAGGGCGACCGTAAACATTTCCTTCCAGCCGTTGTAACACTTGCCCACTCTCTACATCCGACAAGAGAAGGGGCGCTTCATACTCTACTCGCTTGCTCCAATCCATCGAAGCAATCATTTTGCTGTTGTGCGAAAAAGCGACATTCGCGCAGCCCTCAAGTTCCCGTAGTTCCTTTCCAGATGTGGCGTCAAACAATTTGAGTTTGGGGGAATTGGGGTACGGGCATCCAGAGTAGCTCGCCGCAACGATTTTCCTATCGGGAGACAAAAAAGTAAATAGCGCCCCTGGTATTTCAGGAAAATCCGGCGTTGGGTTTCCGGCAGCCGCCGATGCATCAAGATTGTCCACATCGGTGAACGTCCGTAGTTCGCGATTCTGCGGTACGTCCCACAGCTGGATTGTAGAATGAGCTTGAAACGCCAGGATCTGTCCGTCCGCTGAAAAGGCAACACTGGAAGTTTGTGTGGGACCCAAGCCGGTCGCGGAATAAAGCGCGCGTCCGTTCCCATTTACAATATCCCACAAATGCAGCGAAACAGCGCGTAATGGTTCGCCAATGGGTATGGCGGGCCACTTTTCCGTTTCCACCGCGAGCAGGCGGTTATCCGGCGACCATACGAGCGTGTGAACGGGATCCGTGACCGTGAATTGATACAACGGTTCCAGCTGGTCCAAGTTTTGCGGCGAAATCGGAACGGCTGACGCAAGCGCAGCCGGCGTTTCGGGAATGGGGCGAAAAAAATTCACGCCAAAGGAAACGAGACCGAACAAGCCCACACCCATCGCCAACGCCAGAAAACCCAGCACGCCCACCATGATCCATCGTTTGCGGTTTTGTTTTGCGGACATTTTAATTCCTCAACATTTTTTGCATGACCGTCGTCATTGCCGCCATAACATTTTCTTTAGTGCGCTGCGCGGTCGTGAGCGCGGTGACGACGAACAGCGTTTCGCCTTTTTGGGCGACGAGCGCGGCATAGCGTCCGCCCTCGAATTCGCGCCACACCCAGACGGCGCTTTCGCCCATGCCGCTTACGCTCTCGACATGTACATTCGCCGCGCCGCGCGCCGCGTCGGGAAATTCGCCGAGCGCATCGCGCGACCAGGCGCCCGCGCTGTAACCGGTAAGCAACTTCATGTATAGATTGCTCGGTCCGCGCGGATTCGCCGCATCCAGCGCGCTCACGATGCTGAGCAATTGCTCCTGCCGCCGCTGATCGGTGAGTTTGGCGGCGATCACCGCGCGGTCGGAGCGCACCGACGCGGGTGACACGAATGGCACGGTGACTTGGGGGATGCGGTTCGGATTGTACGCGATACTCCCGTAGCCGCATATCCCGTGCAGGGAAACCGTCGTCGCGGGCGGCGGGAACAAGATCATTTCCGTCGGCTGTTCATGCACCGCTTCGTCCAAAATTTCCGACGCCGCGCCGCGCGTTAGATCGGGACAAGCGTCAACTGAAGTCGTCGTTATGCGCGGCGCCGTCGAAGAGGACGACGGAACATAGTTGACGACCACCAGCGTCGCTTGATACTCCTTCGGCGCGATCTCTTTGCTCGCAAATTCGTTTTGCGGATACGGCGTCAACGCGTTCAGGGCAACGCCCGCCGTATCGAACAGCGCACTGCGCTTGATCGCGCCGTCGCGATTCGTGCTGAGCGTCAAGCGATCGGTCTTGTCCTCACGCTGCACGGCGATGACGACCTCTGCCGCGCCGCTCGTCGCGCACAAGGCGCGCGCCGGACAACGCGAGTCTTGCTGCACCGACTCGAAGGTCACGCGCGCGTCCGTGCCCGCCAGTGGGACGGATTGTCCCAGTTTGAGCGTGAACGGTTCATTGATTCGCGCCTGCGCGACGTCGAGCGATCCCGCGCTCACGCGCAAAGTCAACTGGTAATCTCCCAACGGAATGGGCTGGTTGACCGTTTTGCGCGCGGGCGCAATCTCGACGAATTGGACGAGATACCCATTGAACGCACCGACATTGCGATAATCCTGCGGCATGGAACTGAGGTCGAACTGCGCCAATTTGCCGCCGCTCTCGACGCTCACGCCGACGCGCACTTTGCCCGCTTGAACGCAGTTTACATCGAGTGGACAGCGCGTGTCTTCAAGGAGCGTTGTGAAGGAAACGCGCGTATCGTTCGCATCCGGCAGAGTTGCCCACTGACCGAGTTTGAGCGTGAATGGTTCGTTCAAACGCGCGGTGATGCCGGTCATTGGAGCGGACGGAGTGGATTGCGCGGACGCCGCAGGCGTGCCCGACGCGGTACCTTTTGAAACGACGGGGGTTGGGTTCATGGTACTGATTATCTTTGCAGTCGGAGATTCATCGGCGATAGTTTTTGTTGGCGTTGGCGTTACGTCGCCGCCTGCTTTTGTCGTCGCCGTCGCTGGCGGTGTGGCTGGCACAGCGTTCTGAGCCGTGCAGCCGATCATTATCATTGCGAACACGCACATTGCAATCCATTTGCCAGACATGTTTTACCTCCTGCCAGTTCTCGAAAGACTTTTTGAACGTGAGTTGCAGTTTGTTGGAACGCGAGTTGGACTCACGTTCCCGCCCGTGTTCGGAGTTGAACTCCGAAGGCGCAGCGGCACACGAGTCCAACTCGTGTGCCAACACCAGTGGGTTTTAGCCAAAGCCGCTGGAACCGCCGCCGCCGCCGCCGGAACTGCCGCCACCGCTGCGGCTGCTGCTACTGCTGCTATCTCCGCCAAAGCTGCTGCCAGCGGAACTGCCGCCACTGCCGAACAAGCTGCCGAACCAACTATCGCTGCTCGCGCTGCCCACGAGTGCAGAGCTGGTCGTGTTGAGCATGTCAAAGAAACCACTACTGGTGGAATCGAGACCGCGAAACGCGCCGCTTGCCATTTCGTTCAACGCGGGCAGCTTGCCGCTGCACAGGACTTGCCATATCGAAGGGACTGAGATATCTCGCCCCGCTCGATATGACAGTCCTCTTGCTGCACAGGACTTGTCATATCGAAGGGACTGAGATATCTCGCCCCGCTCGATATGACAGTCCTCTTGCTCACATAGCCCACACGGGCTGACCATCTCGAAATGACAGTGAATCTGTGATGTACTGAGATAAAGATGCGCTTCATGGTTTGGCTCGATGGTTTGGGGAATAGAGTTGCATGGCTGCCGCGAGCAAGTGAAAATGATTTTGACGGAGATATTGAGGAACAGTAGTAGAGTTTTTGTTTTCCTTGGCGATACTGTAACATTCTATCGCGACAAGAACGTGACAAGAAAACGGCGTGGTCATTTGGACCACGCCGTTTGGTATCTGTTCGGAGGCAGTGGCAATGCGCTCGCATTGCAGACTGCCGTCGGGAGCGCGCAGTGCTTGCAATGCAAGCAAGCAACTTGCGCTTGAACCAGGCTTAATGTTCATCCGTTTCGGTGAATGTTTCGTCCACCGTGCCGTCGTCGTTTTCGTCCACGCCAAAGGTCAGCGAATCGTCGTTGCCGTCCCATTCGCCATATTCGATGTATTCTGTGTCTTCGTCGCCGAATGAAACGGCATCGTTCGTAAACGTAGCGATGCCGTCGTCGCCGACGCGGCGGAGCGTGAGTGCATACGTGTCATCTTCAGTGCCGTTGTCGCTGTCGAGCGCGAGCGTGCCGTCCGTTTCGTCAAAGGTGAACGTGAGCGATTCGCCCGTGTCAATATCCAAGCCGTCGAACGCGAAATAGTAATCGTCCTCCGCGCCGTTGATGGTCAACGTGACGAGCGAATCTTCCGCCGCTTCGGGATCGTAACTGAACGTTTCGAGATTGCCGTTGAGCGCCAGCGCGTTCGTTTCGCCGGGCTCGAGCGTGATATTGTCAACGTTGAGCGACTTGCCGCCGCCAAAGACAAAGAGTTCCGAGTCCGCCGCTTGGGTGAGCGCGCTGCCGTCCAGTTCCATGTCGTACGTGTCATCTGACGGAACATAATAGACGGGCACGGATGGTTTGCCCAAGCCGCCGTCAATAAAGTATTCTTGTGCGCCGGGGATTTCGTTCACGAATTTTCCGTCCACCCAACCGATGACCTGCCCGTGGCTGTTCGTCACGCGCATGTCGCCCCCGCCGAGCAGAGTCAGCTGTGTCATCGAGTCGGCGCGCGCACACCACTCACATGCGGCTTGCCCGTCGCGCACGGAAACCCGCGCCGCGCCAAAGAGATGGTCGTCCGCGTCGCCGGTCCACGGTTGCGGCGGGTCGGAAGGTTTAGTGGATCCGATATCATATTTCCACGTATTCGCGTTGCGGTCTACTTCGATGTGCCTTTCTGCGCCCGGCGCGTTATTGTCATAGATCCAAACGTAATAGATTCCATTGCCTCGATCTTCCACCGCATACGGCGCAACCGCATGACCGACGCGATCTCCGTTGGCTTGGTAATGGCGAATTGCCACGACTGTGGGATCACGCTGTTGAATCCCGGCGATAATGTCGTCCAAAACTTGACTGGGCGTTTTCGATACGCCTTTATTTTTCGCCGTAAATACCGGGTCAGCCGTCTGCATTGCGAAAAAGTACATGATGGCGCGCTGGAGATTCAGGTTTTCGTATTTCAAAGCGAACGTGCGCGCGGCGCCATATTGCTGCGCGGATTCTTTGCCCACGAACAAACGCAGCGAGAGCACGGCGAGTCCTTCGCAGTGTCCGCCGTTGGAAGATTGATTGGCGCGATCCGCCCATTCGAGCGCGCCCGGCGCGACTTGACATTCGCCGTTCTTGAAACCCGCGCACACGGCTTGTTCGCCAAACATCCGAATCAAATCCTCGACGAATAGGTCGCCCTGTTCGTCCGGATACTTGCCGGTGTAATTTTCAAAACTGAACCCGTCTTGATTGGGGCGAAAGCCGAGGTCGGCAATCATTTTGCCCTGTCCCGACGATGGCGCGGGCGGATTGTTCGACGCGGCGCCGGACTCGAATCCCTGGATTGTGTTGTTGCCGCCATCCGCGACAAAAACCTTCCCACTCGGCGAAATGACAACACCGACAGGTTTGTCGAATTGTCCTTCCCCTTTGCCTTTGCTGCCGAACTTGGTCAGGAATTTGCCCTGCGCGTCAAACACTTGGACGCGTTGATTGAAATTGTCGGTGACGAAAATGTTGCCCGCCGCGTCGAGCGCGATGCCCCACGGCCCGTTGAATTCGCCGTCGCCCGCGCCCGCTTTGCCAAATTGCAAAAGCGTCTTGCCCTGCGGGTCGAGTTTTAGCACGCGGTGATTGCCTGTATCCGTAACATAAACGTTGCCTTGCGCGTCGGTGGTAATGCCGGTGGGCGATTTCAGACCAAGATTCGTCCACTTGCCGAGAAACTTGCCGGTCGTGTCGAATTTTTGGATGCGGTTGTTGAGCGTGTCGGCGACATAGACGTTATCTTGCTTGTCAATCGCAATGCCGTACGCTTGATTCACTTCGCCGTCTTTGTCGTACGTTTGGCTGTCATCGCCCGGAAAACGCAACAGGAACTTGCCATCACTGGTGAATTTTTGAATGTTAGAGTGCAGTGGGTTGGCGACCCAGATGTTGGATTTGGAATCGGCGGCGATGCCCGACACGAGCGCGCCCAGTTTGCCGTCGCCTTGCGAGATGCCCATTTCGCCAAAGCGTACGGCTTGGAGGTCTTGGGTGACGCGACGCACCGCGCCACTTTCGGCGACATAGAGATTCCCGTCGGGCGCAAACGTGAGCGCAGCGGGTCCGCGCCATTCGGGCGTCACAAGGATTTTGCCTTTGAACACGAATTGCGCTGCGCCGCCGGAGGGCGATGGTTGTGCGCCCGAACCACCCACACGAAACGCGGTGGTGTTTTCCAGTTTGTCGTCCACATACAATTCCAATTTGTAGGTCCCCGACGGAAATGCTTCGCCGTTCGTGCGTTCAATCTCGAATGGGATGCCGTTCTGTTGATTGCTGGCGCGCCCGACAGCTTCAAAAAGCTTGGTGTCGCTGGGCCAGCCCGACACGACGCCCGTCCACCAAACGCCCTTGACCTCGATGGCGGCGTCGCTGTTGACAAAAACTTGTGCGGCGAGTGTTTTCGTTCCCTCTGGAAATTCGCCGTGCAAGTCAATCGGATTGCCCGCGCGGTCCTTTTCCGCAAACGTTACGACACGCGCGATGCGTGAACCGCCGGACGGGGACGCCCCGCCGACGGTGAAATCGAGCGTGCCGTCGAGCTCGCCGTCTTCGTACACTTGAAGGCGATAGCCACCGGGCGCCCACGGCTGCGCGCCGGTGCGGCTGAGTGAAAAGGCAATGTTGGCGTCGCCCTCGACCGAGATTTCGGACGAATCAATCAAGCTGTCGGGCTGCGCGCCCGGCACGTTTGCCGCAATCCAGCGCACCTTGATAATCGTGCCGGGCGCGGTGTTCTTGGTGCTGACCACCGCGTAGAAGGCCTGGATATTCGGGTCGAACGTGGAAACGTTATCCACCGGCGTGTTATTGTCGCCTTGAACGCCCGTCGTCATGACGACCTTGACAATCGAGTGTTTCGGATTGTTGACGCTCTTGTAGCCGGAAGGTCCGGTTTGCGCCGCGGGCGCAATGGCGAGGGGCGCGTCGAACGTGTACTGCACGTTCTTGATGCCGCCGACAACTTCAACGGGGCATGGATTACAAACATCCTGTCCACTTGATTCGAGCGTCAGGGACTGTGCGTTGGTGATTGGTTTCGACACCGCGTTTGCCTGCGCTGGCGCGGGCGCGACGATACCGGACACTGGACTGTTTCCGCCGCAGCCGATGAGGGCGACGAGCAGAATCGCGGTAATGAATAATTTGAGTTTCATTGGTCTTACTCCTTAAGAGTGACGAGTGACGAGGATTGACTTTCCGACACATCGTTTTGCGGAGGCGTCTGGTCCGTCTGTGAATTAAACTGTGGATCAATCAAGACGTCGGTACTGTTCATCAAATTGTGTAAATGCCCAATCAAATTGTCAAAGGTCGCAAACCCGTGACGTTCTCCCGTGTGCGGGTCTTCGAGCATGAACCGCCAACTGCCCGCGCGTTGCGGTTTCTCGGATGGCTCTTGCCAAAAGCGCAAGAGATACGAGCGATAGCGTGGGGAGCGGGATGGAATAGGCATAATTGTTTGCCCCCGCCTCGCGACAGTGTGCGAGGGGGGGAATAAGGGGGGGGTTAACCGGGCTTCAGATCAAATCCGATCACTTGCCAGACATTGCCGCTGCTTTGCAGTGTAATGCGTACGGCGCCGGTGCGATTGTCCTGAAAGGTCACGTTCCCCTCAACTTGGCCCTCATTGCCGGATACTTCCCGCGAGTTAAAGGTCCACTTGGCGGGTTTGACTTGCGCGTTTTCGATCAGAGTTTGCAAATCGTCCGCCGTGCCCAACTCTTGTTGGAGCGCGGGCGCGCACAATGCGTACGCTTGCGCGTAATTGCCCTGCTGCAAGGCGCTCATGAATGCGTCGGCAGTATTGGCGGCGGGCTGCGTGAATCCAAGTCCGCCGATGGCGGCAACGGCGATAATGCCGATGCACGCGACGAGTACGAGACCCGCGAGAATGATGAGAAATTTTTTCATTTGGATTCTTGCCCCTCACCCCCGCCCCCTCTCCCATAACGGGAGAGGGGAGGGAGATGTTTTCGACTATGTTCTTGCGCCGTTGAGTTAGTCTGCTCATTTGGCGCGTATGGCGCGTTTGGCACATCTGGCTTTTACGGCGCGTATCTGGCTATGCGGCAGTAACCTTCTCGATAGTCATACGGTTCGCCGTGATCCGTTCCGATGCCGGGCAAAGATGCCGTGTAGGTATAGCGTCCGGGCGGGAAGGTGATGAGATATAGCTTGCCATCGGGTGGAACGTCGTAATCGTGTGTGCCCCACTCGCCGCCGCCAATCGTAAAGCGCATGATTACTGAAAAACCGTTGCTGATCAAGAAACCGGCTTCGCCCGGGTCAAGTTGACAAGGATTTTGGGACGCGCTGCTTTGCGGCGGAGTCGGCGTGACGGTGGGTGCAACAACGGATTGCGGCGTTGGCGATTCGGGCGAAGCGCTTGGGCCCGGCGTCGGCGGCGGCACGGTACCGGGTTGGTTGAATGTGGCGACGGTGAAATTGTCGAACACGGCTTCGATGGGCAGTTCGGCGCCATAGACATACAAACCGGTTCCGCCGCTGAGGTAGACGCTGTCGGTGATGGTGGTGACGAGCGCGCCGTTCACATAGAGCGCGATTTGACTGCCGGACGTGGCGACTTGGATGTTGTTGACCTCGCTGCCGGTTTTGATATTCGGATTCGCGGTGTAGGGGACGAGTTCGACAACTTTGCCGTTGTCGTAACGGAAAATGGTGTATTGTCCATCGTAAACGCCCGCGCCGTAGCCGCTGGTGTCCTCGTTCGAGAAGCGGAAGAGGATGCCGTATTCGGCGGGGTTGGAAAAGCCCGATACGCGCCCATCCACCACAAAGGTGGCATCGGCGTAATTCCCGCCAAACAGCGCCATGCCCAATCCCGGCGCAACTTTGCGAATCATCCAGTACTCGCCCAGTCCGCAGTGATAGTCATAACGTTCGGTGTTGCCCACAGGCACATTGGCACAGTCCACAAAGTTTTCTTGCAGGACAACGGTCGTGTTCTGCGCCCCACCTACGGGCGTGGGAACGGGGGTCACTGCCGCCACCGTTGGCTGTTGTTGCGAAGGCAGCGTCGGAAAACCCTGCTGGGTGAGCGCGTTCGTCTCCCCGCTGCCCCCGACGCGCTCTGAAATCGTTTGCATTTGGGGAATGACGGAGGCGTTTTGGGAGACATTTTTGGACCGTACAAGCGTCTTGGCTTTCGCCAAGCTGTGCTCCGGCGCGCGCGTCGCGCCAAATCCAGACAGCGTCGCTCCAACCGCCAGCATCATTACGGCGATTCCGACGCTCAACCCCATCAAAATCATTCGATTTTGTCGAGTAGACATCTTTTCTCCTTAGAGAGCGAGAGAGCGAGAGAGCGAGAGAGCGAGAGAGCGAGAGAGCGAGAGAGCGAGAGAGCGAGAGAGCGAGAGAGCGAGAGAGCGAGAGAGCGAGAGAGGGAGAGAGCGAGAGAGCGAGAGAGCGAGAGAGCGAGAGAGCGAGAGAGCGAGAGAGCGAGAGAGCGAGAGAGCGAGAGAGCGAGAGAGCGAGAGAGCGTCGGGTGGTCGGAAGGTCGGGTGGTCGGGTGGTCGGGTGGTCGGGTGGTCAGTAATCAGTGAGCAGTGAGCAGTGAGCAGTAGTCAGAATGTCGGATGGTCGGGTAGTCGGATGGTCGGGTGGTCAGTAATCAGTCAGGGCAATACGCGATTGGCGATTGGCGATACGCGATACGCGATTTGCCATCGGCTATCTGCCATCGGCTATCCGCCATCAGTCATCAGCGTCTCTAACACACGCGCTAGCACGTCAATTGCTTTGTCGTACTCGTTCAAATCAATGTGCTCGTTCGGCGTGTGATCGAGATTCGAATCGCCGGGACCGTACGTGACGATGGGACAAGTCCAATGCGGACCGACGACGTTCATGTCGCTCGTGCCCGTCTTGAGCGTAAAGCCCGGCGTCCCCCCCCCCTCGCGAATGCTGGACAAGAACGCGCGCACGAGCGCGTTATTTTTTTCGGCGCGATAGGCGGGCGTTTCGGTATCAAATTTCAACTGCGCGTCGTCCGCCATCTCCAACAGTGTTTCTTCCAAGCCCGCAACGGTAATGTCCGACGGCAAGCGCAAACCGATCACCAAGCGCGCAGTCTCGTGCAAACCATCGTTTTCGGAATTCATCCCGCGCAATGTCGGGTCGAGTTTGTCGAATACTTTTATCTTGTCGGCGTTGAACGCGTCCGCGTATGATTTTATGCGCAGCCAAAATTCGACTGCGTCTTCGTTCGCGCTGCGCGCTTGTCCCGCGCTGTGCGCATTGTCGCGCGTCAGCGTATATTCCAGCCACAACGAACCTTTGTAACCCAACGTCACGCGGTCCCAACCGCTCGGTTCGCCGACCATTGCGTACGTGGGACTGTATTGCGTTTTTGCAAAATGCGCGCCTTTCGATGTCGGACATTCTTCTTCCACCGCGCCGACGACCACAATGCGCCAACCATCACGCGCCCCCACGCGCGCTGCCGCCGACGCGAACGCGCACAGCGGACCTTTGGCGTCCACCGCGCCGCGCCCATACAACACATCGCCGTCGCGCCGCACCTCGACAAAACCGGGATGCGTATCAATGTGCCCCAACATCACAATATCCCTCACCTTCCCCCTCTCCATGTGGGAGCGAGGGCTAGGGGGTGAGGTTTCCCCCCTCTCCTCGTAGGAGAGGGAGCTAGAGGGCGAGGTCTTCCCCCTCTCCTCGTAGGAGAGGGGGTTAGGGGGTGAGGTCATCCCCACCGCATTCCCCGCCTCATCCCGAAACGCGTGCAAACCCGCCGCGCTCATTTGCGCGACGAGATAGTCCACTGCGTCGCGTTCGTGATACGAGGGCGAATAGATTTTTAGCAAACCTTCGAGTAAATCGCGTGGCTGGGACATGTCCAATTTGCTAGAGTGGACAGGATTAAGGCGATGTAGGCGATGGGACTACATCGCACATCGCAATTAACAGGATTTTTTCGGCCTGACTCCAATCCTGTAAATCCTGTTAATCCTGTCGAAAATTTTTTTCGAATCACGCTCAATTCATTGGAATCAAAACAAAATCGCCGAGATGCGAGCACGCGGTAATGACGAGTCCGCTTTTTTCCGCGCGGACTGCCGTGCAATCCACGACGGCGGGCGGTGAATTGGGATCGGGCTGCAATGCCTGGCGCACAATACATTTCGCGTCGGGTTCGACGGTGAATTGACGAACGATTTTTGTATCGCGTTCGCGAATGGTCAACGCGGCTGGCGTACACGACGCGTACGCTTTCACGAAACACGCCGCTGCCGCGCGTACGGTTTCCGCATTGTCCAACGCGCGCGGGGGATTGCCCGCCATCGTCATTTCGCCGCAATTCATCCGCGCGGGCGCGGCTTGGGCATCGTTCGTTATGGGAACAATCTGCGAACCGGGGGTCGCGCTGCCGTCGGAAGATACGACTTGCGTTGGCAGTGTTCCGCGCTCGGGGCTGCCACACGCTGCGAGTCCGACCAGCAACAGCAATACGCACAAACCGCGCGTCATAATTGCTGCAGAATGGCGCGCGTCATTTCTTCGGTCGTCACACCCGCGTGCCCCAAATCGCTCACTAAATCGCGCGTCAGGGTACCGAATTCCAAAACGCGCTGCACGGCACGTCGCACGCGCGTGGCGGCCTCACTTTGTTTCAAATAATCGAGCAGCATCGCCGCCGAAAGAATCGCGCCGATGGGATTCGCAATGCCCTTGCCCGCAATGTCGGGCGCGGAGCCATGTACGGGTTCAAACACCGCGTTCGTGACGCCGATGTTGCCCGACGGCGCAACGCCCAAGCCGCCAATCAGCGCGCTCGCTTCGTCCGACAAAATATCGCCAAACAAATTCGTCGTCACGATGACATCGTAATCTTGCGGGTTCGTGACCAGACGCATCGCCATCGCATCCACGAGCATTTCGTCGGCGCGGACGTTTGAAAATTCACGCGCGACTTGAAAGCACGTTTCGCGGAACAAACCATCGGTCATTTTCAAAACGTTCGCCTTGTGCACGATCGTAACGCGCTTGCGGCGGCAACCGGCGGATTCGAAGGCAATTCGCGCAATCCGTTCCGACGCGCGGCGCGTAATCACGCGCTCGGCAATCGCGGCGTCGTCGTTCTCGACGCGTTCGCGTCCGACATACAAATCTTCGGTGTTTTCGCGCACGATGAGCATGTCGAGATTGAGCCGCGAAAACGCGCCGGGCAAAGATTGGATCGGGCGCAAATTCGCATACAGGTCTAACGCTTGACGCAGCGCGAGAATGGGACTGCGATACCCTTCCACGCGTGTCAAGGGTGAAGCCGTTGCGCCGAACAAGGTCGCGTCGCACGCGCGCACGGTTTCGAGTGTCGTCTCGGGAATCGCGTCGCCGGTTTTTTGAAAGTGTTCAAAGCCCGCGTCGGCGTGGAGAAATTCAAGTCCGATTTGCAGCGCGTCGAGCACGCGGACTGCCGCGGGAATGACTTCTTGTCCGACGCCGTCGCCGGGAATGGTGCAAATGCGCATCGCTATTCGCCGCCTTTCACTTCGGGCAGTGGTAAATGTTCCGCGCCGAATTTTTGGCGGAGCATGGGAATCAACCCGCCGGCTTTGATAATGTTGACGAGCGAGGGCGAGAGCGGCGGAAAATCAAAGACGCCCGCGCGACAATGAATTTGATGCGCGTCGAGGTCCAGTGAAATCGTCTCGCCGTTTTCAATCGCCTCCACCGCTGCGGGACATACAATCGGCAGCACGCCGTTGTTGACCGCGTTGCGAAAATAAATGCGCGCGATGGATTTCGCAATGATTGCGCGCACGCCGAGTGTTTTCAAAACGCCGACCGCTTGCTCGCGCGAAGAGCCATTGCCCCAGTTTTTGCCGCCCACGATCATGTCGCCGGGCTGCACGCTGCGCGCAAAATTCGCGTCCAAATCCTCGAGCGCGTGTTTCGCCTGCTCCATTGGATCGGTGACGGTATAAGTATATTTGCCGGGAAAAATCACGTCGGTGTTGACGTTATCGCCGTATTTCCAAACTTTACCGGTGAGGTTCATTTTGATAGTGCGGTAGTGCGATAGTGCGATAGTGCGATAGTGAATACGCGATACGCGATAGGCGATTCACCCTTCATTGCATTCAGGGCAGGCAGTTTCACGCCTCACGTTTCACGATACGCGATTTGCGATTCGCCATCTGCCATCTGCCATCTGCTATCTGCCATTCGCTATCTTGCCACAAACAATCCAACCGCTTTTGTAATGTAAAACGCGCCGCGCGTGTCAATCGCGTTTTGGACACGGGCGCGAAATTCCTGCTCGCGCGCGGGGTTTTCCAGCGCCGCTTTGTAGAGCCAGCCCGATTGTGCGTACGCCACCAGTGGTTCAACCTCTGTCACGCGTAAATTATTTTCCTGTACGTAGCGCTGCACTGTTTCAAAGTGGTGTGCGAGCAGTGACGCGCCGTTTTCCAGCCCAAAAAGCTGTTCGGGCAGCTGCGCATTGAACGGCGGGTGTGTAATTGCCTCCGTCAAGCGGATGAGCTCTCTCATGTGCTGCAAGCCATTTGTCGCCGCGTACAGCGCGCCGCCGCGTTTCAAGACACGCCGTATTTCACTCAAGCCGCGCTGCAAATCGGGAATGTGATAGAGGATATGATTGGCGAAAACACCGTCAAAGGTTTCGTCCGCAAAGGGAATGGCTTGCGCGTCGCATTGGGCAATTGAGATAGAGATTGGAGACTGGGATGGCGCGTCGCTGAGATTTGGAAATTTCCCGTGTACCGTTTGTGCCATGCCGTACGAAAAATCGGTGAGTGTGATGCTCCAATCTTTTGGCACACGTTCGCGCACATGTTCCCACAGTGCGCCGCTGCCGCAGCCGATTTCCAGGACGCGCGCATTTTCCGGCAAATGAACGTGATCGAATAACCAGTCATGGAAATGCTGCGCGGCGGTGCTAAATTTTTGGTGCAGCGCGATGCGCGCGTCGAGATTCGCGTTCGTCGCGTATTGTTGTTTTACGAATACGGTTTCGTTGGTACGAGACAAGAGAATCCTCCGACGAATGAATTCGTCACTACGGGTGTCATTTTCTCGACTTGAATCTTTATCTCCAATAGCGCGGCTGCATGTATTCCTCGTCAAATGTTTCTGCCGCGCGCAGCGCCACACGAATCGCGTCACGCACCGCGCGGTCTTTGGCGGCGAGGTCGGGGTTTTCACCTTGCGTCCGATCTGCAATCACGGCGCAGACGCACGCGGTCGCGATGTTGTACACCCCCCCCATTTTGAACAACGTGCCGCTCTCCATTTCGTAATTCAAAACACCCAAAGCGCGATATTCTGCGGTGACGCCGCGCAGGGCGCGCAGCAGCGCTTTGTTCGCGGACGATTCCGCGCGTTCCTGTCCTTCAAAAAACGTGTCCACCGACGCGGTGACGCCGATATGCCAGTCCGTGTTGAATTCACGCGCCGCGTTTACGAGCGCCAGCGTCAAGAATGGATTCGCGGCGGCGGGATATTCCCGCGGGGCAATGTCATCTGCCGCGCCTTGGCGGCACAATGCCGCGCGCGTAATGACGATGCTGCCGATTTTGACATCGGCTTGAATTGCGCCGCTCGTGCCGACGCGCAGGATGGCGCGCACGCCGACTTGAACGAGCTCGTTGACGACGATCGAAAGTGACGGCGCACCCATCCCGCTCGTCGCCGAAATAAAACGCCGCCCGTTCGGCAAACGCGCGAGATAGCTGTTCAAGCCGCGATTCTCGGATAAATTCTTTTCGAGCGTGACGCCGGGCGCGTCTTGGGCAATGTGCCGCGCGCGTTCCGGGTCGCCGGACAATAACGCGATGAGGGGGGGGGAAGCGCCGAGATCGCTTGCGCCAAAGCCGATGTGATACAGCGTGTCATTCGTCATTTCGTTCTACCTTATCACTGGTTCAACCGAAAGAGCATGATTTTGTCGTTGGACAAAACCCAGAGCCGATTTTGCGCGTCAAATGCCATGCTCAACGCTGCGGCGTGGTTGTTGCTAAACGTGTCGAGATAGCGCCCGTCGGAGGTAAAAACCATCACGCCATCCGTCGCGCCGACATAGACGCGTCCCTTGCTGT
The DNA here is from genome assembly GCA_016209205.1 of Chloroflexota bacterium. Taxonomy (GTDB): domain Bacteria; phylum Chloroflexota; class Anaerolineae; order UBA4142; family SHND01; genus SHND01. The sequence continues at coordinate 12,880 of JACQWQ010000063.1, read as the reverse complement.
CTACCGCAATCGCATCGCCGCTGTTCAGCTGTCCCGTCTCGCTGCCGCGACTGCCAAAACGCGAAAGCAGTTTGCCCTGCGCTGAAAATTTGAAAATCGCGCCGTCCCGTTCACGCGAGAGAATGTAGACGTTGCCGCTCGAATCCACTGCCAATGGATTGTCCACTTCGAAATTGTCGGTCTGGCTGCTGATGACGCCCTGAATGACATTCGTCACCTGACCTTCGCGGTCAAAGCGCACCAAGTCTTCGCGGTGTCCTTCCAACGAGGTAATGAAACCGGTGCGCTGTTCGTACCACATTCCGACCAATCCGCCATCCGGCGTCGTGGCAATCGCGTCGAAGCCCTCCCCGGGGACCGCGTACTTGAATTGGCTCAACTGCTTGCCTGTCGCGCCGTCGAATTTGGTAATGACGCCATTCAGCACGGCGTACACGTTGCCGCGAAAATCGGCGGCGAGACCGAACAAGATCTGTTTCGAGTTGCCGCCCCACTGGTCTTGAAATTCGCCTTGCGCGTCAAAACGTTGAATGCGCGCGCCCGTGTATTCGCCGACGTATACGTTGCCTTTGTTGTCTACCGCCAGCGAACGCGCGTCGTTCAATTGCCCGGGCGCAGTGCCCTTTTCCGAAAATGATTTGACAACGTCTGCGAAACCGGGCGTAGGGGGGGGTGTTGGTGTTGGGATTGCGGCGGCGGTGCGCAGAGGCGCTTCGGTGGCGCTGGCGATAACGGGGGGAGGCGTCGTAACGACGGGCGCGAGGGCATTAAAAATATCCATGCCCGCCACAACGAGGGGCACTACGATAGAGCCGATAATGACGAGGACGACGATGACAATAATCGCCGTAGCGCAGCCGGTCCCGCCCTGTGCGCGCGGTGCAGTCACGTACGGCGTCGCGTGAATGCCAATGGTCGGCGTGTTCGCGCCGCCGGAAAAACTGATTTGCGCAACCTGCACATTTTGCCCGCGCGCGATGGCTTCCACCGCGTCTTTGGCGTCCTTCAAACCGCCGCCAAAGTGTTCGCGATACACTTTGATGGCTTGAATTTTTTGCCCGCTTTCCAGCAGGCGTTTGATTTCGACGAGCGCGGCAGATTCACGCGTCCATGCTGCATCGGACATAGCTGCGTTCGAAGAGGTCGTGCGCAGTTCCGGCGGGACAATCAGCGTCGTTTCGCAATACGGACATTGAATCGTCGCCGCCGCGCCGCCTGTATAGTCTTGCGGCGCGCCGCATTTGGGACAAGTGAATGTTTGGGGCACCTTTGTGCTTACTCCGTCGCGCGTCGAAATAGTTTGAACCAGGTGGTTTGCCCGCACGATGGGCATTTCATCCGCCGCCGCGGATTGCCCGCCGCTTTCCAACGAATGCCGCCCGCGTCCCATACGGAATTTTCATAGCCGCATGTGGGACACTGCATGATCCACTGGCGCGATTCTCCTTCTGCGTCCTGCGCCCACGACGCGGGCAGAATGGAAAGAAGGATAGATTGTAATTTACTCATTTCGCGTTGCAGAATTTTACCACATTCATGCAAGACCTTTGGGGTTTTTGCCCGCACCTCTTTTCACCACCCGCGCATTTTTGTTGGCGTCACGCGAAGCGCTGTGGAAAAGCTCGCATCGAATTGTTCCGGCGTCATTTGGATGTTCTGGATGCCCTGCTTGTATTTTCGGAAATAACTTTTGTGTTTGGTGGGCGCGGGCGCGTCGGGGTCAACCGTCGCGGTGCCGTGAAAGACAACTACACCGCCGTCGTCATTGTTAGAGTTGAAATGCAAGACCACGTTGGGATTGCGCGCAATGTGTTTCAGTTTGTGCGCGGTCGTTTGCGAATAGAGCAAAAAGGTTTCGCCGTCCCAGAAAAACCAAACGGGGCGCAGCTGCGGAATGCCGTTTTTGTCAACGGTGGTCAGCCAAATTTCTTGCTCGTTCTTCAAACGACGCTTTACCAAGCGACCGAATTTGGTGTTGAGGTCGAGCATTTTTTCCTCCTGCGCGAGTTTCCAAAAGGATACCACAAAACTTGTGATTTGGGATTTACAAATCTTGACTTGTGAACAGGTCAAGGCGATGTAAAATACGTTCGAATCATTCAGCGTCGAGGACATCATGGCAACTTCCCCCCCCCTCTTGCGGATTTTTTTGCTGGGCAGTTTTCGCGTGGTGGCGTACGAGCGCGCAATCGAGCCAAACGCCTGGCGGCGCTTGCAGCGCGCCCAACAGTTGGTCAAGATGCTGGCGCTCGCGCCGCGCCACCGGCTTGGCATCGAACATATTCTGGATGTGTTGTGGCGCGAGGCGGCGCCGGACGCGGCGCGCCATTCATTGCATCAAGCGCAATCGGTGGCGCGTAAAATTTTGGGCGCAACCCCCCAAGCGCGCGCCAATTTCTTGATTTGGGAAAATGATTGGATGGAGTTGTGTCGCGACGACCGCGTGTGGGTTGACGCAGAACAATTCCAAATGGCTGCGGAACAGGCGCGGCGCACACAAACCATTGACGCATACCAAGCCGCGCTTGGATTGTACCGCGGCGAACTTGCGCCGGACGACCGCTATGCGGATTGGGCGAGAACGCCGCGGGAAGAGCTGCACAAGCTGAAACTGGATTTGCAGCTCGAATTGGCAGCGTTGTATCAAGAGTCGGCGCGCGAGTCCGATGCGCGTGCGCTGCTGGAGAGGATTATCGCCGACGACCCTTTGGGTGAGCATCAAGCCGCCCATCGCGCCTTGATGCAGTTTTATATCCGCAAGCGTCAGCCACACAGCGCGCGCCGCGTCTATGAAAAATTGTGCGCCGCCCTCCGCGAGGTGGACCTCGAACCCGAAGACGCGACGCAGCAGCTGCACAAAAAGATTCGGACCCGCCAATCGGACGCGCCCGCCCCGGCGCTGCCGCCCATCCCCCTCACCAGTTTCATCGGACGCGCGCAGGACTGCGCGGCGGTGGAACAACGCCTGCGTCAAGCGCGTCTCGTTACGCTGACCGGGCCTGCCGGCTGCGGCAAGACCCGGCTCGCGCTCGAGTGCGCGCATGTGAGCGCCTTGGATAGTACGGTGTATTGGATTGAATTGGCGCCGCTTGCGGATGCGACGCTGCTGCCGAATGTGATTGCAAATCGGTTGGGCATTCAAGAACAAGGCCCGGGAGCTCTCGAGCAGCGTCTCCTTTCGTTTTTGCGAAACGACGCGGCGCTGCTCATTTTGGACAATTGTGAACACCTCCTTCCTGCCGTTGCGCGTTTGACCAAGACGCTGTTGGAACGATGCAGCGGGCTGAAAATTTTGGCGACGAGCCGGGAACGACTGCGGGTAACAGGTGAATCGGTTTGGCAGATTGGGTCGCTCAAGTATCCGCGCGATGCCGACCCGATAGATGACGATACGCAGCAAGTTTATGCCGCCGTCCAATTGTTTGTCGAACGCGCGCAGGCGATTGTTCCCACCTTTGTCTTGACGCCGGGAAACGGCGCCGCCGTCGCCGCGATTTGCCGCCACCTCGAAGGCATTCCCCTCGCGTTAGAATTGGCGGCGGCGCGGGTCAACGTCCTTTCCGCGCCGCAGATTGAAACCGCGCTCGACGATGCCTTGGCGCTTTCGCTTTTGACGCGCGGCGAGCGCGCCCAACTGCCGCGCCATCAAAGCTTGCGCGCGGCGCTCGATTGGAGTTTTAATCTGCTCGACGATGCCGAAAAGGGCGCGTGGCAGCGGCTGGCAGTATTTCGCGGCGATTTTTCGCTCGCGGCAGCGCTTGCCGTGTGCGGGGAATCCGGGGAACGTTCAATGCGCGAACTCCTCGCGTCGCTGATTGACAAATCCATCGTCCAAACCAAATCCACGCGCGCCGAGATGCGTTATCGCTTGCTCGAAACGACGCGGCAGTATGGTTTGGAAAAATTAGAGCAAGCCGGCGAGGCGGAAACGCGGCGCGCGAAACATTACACTTTTTTTTGCGCGCTCGCGGAACGCGCCGATGCGGGTTTGGGCAGCGCGGACCAGATGGAATGGGTGACGCGGCTCGATGCGGAAATGGAAAATTTGCGCGCCGCGCTGCAAGGGACGCGGACTTTTCCCGACGCGTTGCTGCGGTTGTGCGCCGCGCTGTGGCGTTATTGGTACGTGCGCGGTTGGTTGAGCGAAGGGCGCGGCTGGTTGGAGGACGCGCTGCGCCGGGCGCGCGTAGAATCCGCGCATTACGCGCGCGCATTGGTCGGCGTGGGCGCGCTGTGTTGGGCGCAAGGCGATTTGGCGCAAGCGACACAGTCGTGCGAGCGCGGGCTGGAAATGGCGCGCGCCAAGAACGACGTTTCCACCCAGGGCTGGGCGCAATTGATTTTGGGCATGGTCGCCCAATATCACACCGATTTGGCGGCGGCGGCGGCTTGGCAAACGCAGAGTTTGGCGGCGTTCGAGCAGTGCGGCGAGCCGTTCGGGCGCGCGCTGGCGCTGCACACGCTGGGCATTACGCTCCAAGTGCAGGGCAAGCCGGGACAAGCGCGTGAATGTTTTGAAGCGAGTTTGGAACTGCATCGGCAAATCGGCAGTGTGTGGGGCATTGCCTTCACACAACACAACTTGGGCGCGCTGGCGCGGAGCGAAGGCAAGTTTGCCGAAGCGCACAAGCGGCTGCAAGAGAGTCTGACGCTCTTTGGCGCGTTCGGTTTTGAGGCGGGGCTGGGAATGGTCTTGAATAATTTGGGGCTGCTGGCTTTACAGAATAACCAACTCGCGCGCGCCGCCGTGCTGTTTCGGGAAAGTCTGTATCATTCGGAGAAAATTGGCGACCAGCTGGGGATGGCGCTTTCTTGGAGTGGTCAGGCATTGCTCAACCTGCTGTGCGGTGATTACGACGCGGCGCGCACTTACGCGCGGCGCAGTTTGCAGCTGCGGCATCAGGTCGGCGACCCGATGGGCGTTGCCGGGAATTGGGAAGTGCTTGCCCAAATCGCCGCAGCGCAAAAGCAGTTCGCACGCGCGGCGCAGTTGGCGGGCGCGGCGCATCAACTGCGTCTACAGATTGGGACATTCGAATTGGCCCTGGGGGACGCGGTGTGGGCAAAGGCGGAAGATGAGATGCGGCAGCACTTGGGGCAAGCCGCGTTCGAGCGGGAATGGCAGTGCGGGGCAGCCCGGACTGTTGAAGCGAGTGTTCGTGCGGCGATGGAAGATTGAACGGGCGATGACGCCTGTTTTTTTGTTGCGTGACGCGGTTGTTTTTGAGTGAAAATTGAGTGCGATGTGATATAGGGAAAGGTATCCATTGGAGCGACCTTTCGGGTTTCTCGCGATGTAGGCGATGAAGGCGATGGGCATACATCGCACATCGCACATCGCACAAACTCGAAAGGTCTTGGCATAAGGAGCCAATCATGCTTCCGCAACAAAAACGCGCGCTATGGCGCAATCGCTTCAAAAATATCACAATCGCTCTGGTGATATTGATTTTGGGATTTTTCGCGGCGACGACCATAGCGTCAGGCTTTTCGCTGCCACCCGCCGCGCAGACGCCTTTACCGAAAACGCGCGCCGCAGAAGAAACAAAATTTCCGGCGGCGCAGCGCACTGTAGAGAAACCAAAATCAAAGCTATCCGCAGACGGCACCGAAACGCTGACCGTTCCATTCACCGGCGGACCGTACGCGGCGACTACGCAGCTTGCCTATTCCGGTTCCGTCTCTGTGATGGTGTCTGGTGTAGGGCAGGCGGCTGGCACGCAGTGGTCAGATGCTTTTTACATCTATAGCCCCGGTACGCCGACGCACCCGACCGAACCGCTTAATTGGGTTCTGGCGATTAACGGACAACACGCCGAGAATTTCATTGGCTCTGTGCCGCCGTACGACTCAAGTCATGTTTACACGTTTCAGCTCAATGCGCCGGGTGGACAACTCACGTTTGGCGTTGGCGACACGATGACCAGTGATAACACGGGCAGCTACACGGTCACACTGGGGCATGTTCCCGGTGACGCCACCATCATCGGCACCATCTCTGTCGGGTCAGAACCCATCGGGATTGCCGCGAACTCGAACACAAACCGCATCTACGTCAACAACTATGATAGCAACACTGTCTTGGTCATCAATGGGCAAACCGATACGGTTGCGGCAACGGTCCCCGTCGGCACGCGTCCTTATTGGGGTATCGGCGTCAGTCGCAGCACGGGCTATGTCTATAGCGTCAATAATGGCAGCAGCACGGTCTCGGTCATTGACCCGGTCTCCTCCAGCGTCATCAACACGATTACGGCGGGGGTTGGCTCACAACCCGAAGGGTTGACCTTCAACACACGCCAGAACCTGCTGTACGTTCCCAACAGCACGAACCGGGTGTCGGTCATTTCTGATTTGACGGCAGGCGGCAGCGTGGTTGGTTCCATCTCGACCAACCAGTACAATCACTTGATGGTGGTCAATGAAAGAACGGAACGTGGTTACGTCAGTCTCAGCGGCGCACCCGCTTCGGTTGCCGTGTTGGACGTCTCCAACAGCACAACGTTGACGCACATTCCGATTAGCGGCGTCAACAGCGGCTTTGGACTTGCGGTCAACGAAACGACCAATCGCGTCTATATCGCGCACGACAACGAAAACAAGCTTACCGTTATCAACGGCGACAGTAACGCGATTATCACTCAAATCGCAACCGGCAATGGTCCTGTCGGCGTCGCCGTCAACGAGTTGAACAACCATGTCTATGTCACCAACTATCTTGCCGATACGCTGAGCATCATAGACGGGACAACCAACACGATTCTGCAAACCCTGACGGTCGGCGACGGACCGCACGGCGTCGCCGTCAATCCGAACACGGCAAAAGTGTACGTCGCCAATCGGTACGGCAACACCGTCACGGTCATTCAAGACGGCATCCCGCCGACGCAGCAAGTGAGTCCGCCGCAAAACCTCACTGCCCACGCCGGGGTGAGTTCGATTGCACTGGCTTGGGATTCGAGTTTGAGCAACAATATCGCGAGCTATCGCATCTATCGCAGCACTTTTGCCACGAGCGGCTTTACGCGTATTGCCGACGGCGTATTGACAACGAACTATGTAGATTCCGCCGCGCTGACTGCCGGGACCACGTACTATTATTACGTCACGGCGTACGATACTGCGAACGAGAGCATTCCCTCCAATACTGCCAGCGCCGCATTCGGGCAGCTGGAGCTCTGGATTCCGCAGCTGCACAGCGGCGCAGGCGCTTCAGTTGCAGTGCCCATCAATATCGCCAACGCCAACGGGCTGAGCATCTGCGCGTTGGACTTGGTCGTGAACTATTCTTCCGCCGTCGTCACCGCGCAGAGCGTCGCGCAGACGCCGTTGACGGCGGGTTACCAGTTTAGCGCGAACACGACGACGCCCGGCACCGCGCGCATTGCCCTCGCCAGCGGCAGCGGCACATCGCTTTATGGCAGCGGCACGCTCGTGAATTTGAACGTGAACGTATCCGGCAGCGTGGGCGCGTCAACGCCGCTCACGTTCGTCATTGCCCAGACGGATGTCTATGCGTGCAGCGACCTCTATCATCCGGTCGGTTTGACGCTGAGCAATGGCAGTTTCACTGTGAGCGCCAACTATCAAAAAGGCGACCTGAACGGCGACGGGAATGTCAACGCCGCCGATGCGGCCTTGGCGCTGCAAATTGCCGCCGGGATTGTCACGCCAACGGACGTTCAACGCGCGGCGGGCGACGTCAACGGCGATGGGCAAATCACTGCCGCCGACGCAACGCTGATTTTGTATTATGTCACGAATGGAAATTGGGGCGCTGCGCCTTCCCTCAAAGCGCTGACCCGCCGCGCGGGCACAACGGTCACGCTCGGGCTGCCGGATGTACAAGCCCGCCCCGGGGATACCATAGATGTCCCGTTGAGTGCAAGCGCCGTGACGGGCATGGCGGGCGTGGACGTCAAGATTGGATACGACCCGACACTGTTGGAGGTCGTGGATGCGCAAACCGGCGCGCTGGCAAGTGGTTTTACACTCGTCAAAAACACCGCCACGCCCGGCGTATTATCCCTCGCGCTCTCGAAAGCGACAGCCAGCAGTGGCAGTGGCGCTCTAATTCTCGTCAAGTTTCGCGTGCGCGCGACGGCGGCGGAGGGGACTGTCTCACCGCTGACCTTGCTGCGCGCGCAGCTGAACGATATCCACGGGTTGGATTTTTCCACATCGGCGCTGCAGCAAACCATCCAGACGCAAAACGGGCGCGTGACCGCAACCAACAATCCTGTCACTACGCCAACAGCGACAGTGACGAATACTCCAACCAGAACCGTAACAACTGCGCCAACGGCAACGCCAACGGCGACGCTCGGCGCCACCGCAACCCCGACGGCGACGCCGGATACCGGCTGCACAGCCAAACCCGTCAAACCCGCGCTTGCCGCGCCGAAAAACAAAGCGACCGTCAAATCCACGCGCCCGCTGCTCAAATGGAACGCGGCGACGTGCGCGGACACGTACAACGTCACCGTCAAGGATGCGGGAACCGGCAAGGTCGCGCAAAAGCAAACGGGCTTGACTGCACTCGAATTCCAAACCAAAAAATTAACGCGCGGCAAAACCTACAAGTGGTTCGTGCAGGCGTGCAATGCGATTGGGTGCGCGAAATCGGTGACGCGGCAGTTCAAGGTCAAGTGAGCAGGAGCAACGAACATGAAAACACGTCCCCCGTTGGGCTTGGCATCGGCATGCATGCTCATCTTATTCGCGATGTTTTCATCCGGGGTGGCGCGGTCCGCTCCGCCCATCGAGCCGGATGAAGCAAGCCCGTCATTGCCCGCGCGTCGCGTCTCCGCGTTCGAGATGAATTCTCCCGAATACGGCGCGCAGGTTTTTATGTGGTGGCGTCCCGAAACGGCGGAACGCGATCTGGAGCTCGCGCGTGGTGCGGGCTTGACATTCGTCAAGCAGACGTTTGCGTGGCGCGATATCGAAGGCGCAGCCAAAGGCGCATTCGATTGGAGTCGCGCGGATGCCGCCGTGCAATTGGCGCGCGCCAAAGGATTGAAATTGGTCGCGCGGCTGGACAATGCGCCGGATTGGGCGGCGCCGGGTTGTTATGACGCCGCCCAAAAGACGATGGGGCCGGCGCGAAATTTGCAGGACTGGGTTGACTTTGTCGGCGCGTTTGCCGCGCGCTATCGCGGGCAGATCCACGCCTACGAAATTTGGAACGAGCCGAATCTGGCGCGCGAATGGTGCGGACGCCAGCCCGACCCCGCCGCGTACGCCGCCATGTTGCGCGCGTCGTACCAAACGCTCAAAGCCGTAGACCCCGACGCGCTCGTCATCAGTGCGGGCATGTCGCCGACCACGCAAAACAACGCGGGCGCGATGCCCGACGCGCAATTTATTGAACGGCTATACGACGCGATGCAATCGGACGAACTGGGTCCGCATAATTCGGACGGGTATTTCGACGCGCTCGGCGTTCATGCGCCCGGTTTTCTTGCCCCGCCCGAACTCGGTCCCGATGACGCGGCAGAGAATTCGGAATACAACCACGGCGAAGGCGCGGCGGGACGCATCTATTGTTTTCGGCACGTCGAGGATTTGCGCCGCTTGATGGTGGCGCGCGGCGACGCGGCGAAACAAATCGCCATTCTGGAATTTGGCTGGACGAGCAATCCCGTTCATCCCATTCATTCTTGGTTTCGCGTGGACGAGCAGACCAAAGGGCAGTACATCGCGCGCGCGTTCGAATATGCTAAACAGCATTGGTCGCCGTGGGTCGGTTGGATGTCCGCGATTTATTTGGCGAATCCCGATTGGACGCCGGAGGACGAAGAATACTGGTGGGCGCTCACCGACCCGGACGGCACGCCGCGCCCCGGCTATGTTCAAATTCAACAAGCCCTCATGCAATCTACGGTTACAGCAGGAACAAGGAATCCCAATTCGGATGAGCCGGAACCAAAGACGGTTATTGGAACGCAGACAAACGCGGGGGAACGCAGATTTCTTTTCCGCGCAAATCCGCGTCCATCCGCGTCCGAAAAATCTTTGCTTTTGGCGCAGAGATTTCCAAAGAGAGGCGCTGTATTGGACAGTCCGACTGCCGCGCCCGATGTCGCTGCCAATCGCATTGCCAAATGGAACGGCAAGCAGTGGGCGGCGCTGGGTGATGGCATGGGTTGTGGAATTTCGTATTGCACGCCATGGGTGACGGCGTTGGACATGGGCGCGGATGAACTTTTTGCGGGCGGCCTGTTCACTACCGCCGGAAACATTTCTGCCGCCAACGTATCCCGATGGAAAGCAAGCAAATGGTCCGCGCTTGGCAGCGGTGTGAATGGCTGGGTCAATGCCGTCGCGGTGAACGGCAGGAATGTCTATATCGCAGGTTACTTTACGAATGTGGGCGGCGTCCCGGCATACAGCATTGCGCGATGGAATACGCGCACGCGCACATGGCGCGCTTTGGGTGAGGGCATTGGCGGCGGTCCGGTCTATGCGCTTGCAGTGGACGGCGACAATGTGTATGCGGCAGGTTATTTTGTCAACGCCGGCGACGCGAGCGCGCGCAATATCGCCAAGTGGAACGGGAGTCGTTGGAGCGCATTGGACAATGGAATCAATGGAACGGTGTATGCTCTGACCGTGCAAGACCATATCGTCTATGCGGGCGGCGCATTTTTCCAAGCGGGCGGTGTGAACGCGAAAAATATCGCCAAGTGGAATGGCAAGCGGTGGAGCGCGTTGGGCAGCGGCGTGGAGGGGACCGTGTATGCGCTCGCGCGCAAAAAGGGCGGCGTCTATGTTGGCGGCAATTTCACCGCGGCTGGTTCGCTGAGTGCGCGTAACGTCGCCGTGTGGAACGGCAAACGCTGGCAAGCGTTGGGCAAAGGAGTGAACGGACCCGTCCGCGCGCTCGCGCTGCAACAGGGCGAGCTGTTTGTCGGCGGCGATTTCACTGCGGCGGGCAACACGGCTGCACAGAACATTGCCCGCTGGGACGGCAAGCGCTGGCGCAAGTTGGGCAGCGGTGTGGACGGCATCGTTTACGCGCTGACAGTGACCGACCGCGCGGTGTATGCCGGGGGCTATTTTTCGAACGCGGGGAATTTGGCGGAAGGTGCGAGTGAAATGGACGGGGAATAGTCGAATGCGAATGGCATACATTCGAGTAATCCGCAAAAACACGGCGGGATTACTCGGATGGAGTTCATCTGTCGTCTTGGCCGGCAAACTTTCCAAGGTTCGGCAATTGCGCTATAGCAGAAGAGAGCAGGCATTATGACCCAACGCCAATGGCTAATTATCGGCAGCTTGGCAGTTTTGAATTGCGTCGTATTGAGTACCCTCGCAGTCCTTGTTATTGCAAGGGACAAGGCAGCTCCGTCTGAAGGTTCAACGAAATCGAGCGCCATTACCGCCGTCCCCACTTTGCCAGCGGATAAAAGACATTATGCGTGGCGATGACACTATCTTGGGTGAATTGTCCGGCTCCAAGAACAATTGAATTCTGTAGCTCTCCTTGCTTCCCGAATGCAACAAGTGCATTCACAATCCATGCATAATTGACCGCATCCTCGCCCGACCCATACAGACACTCACCCTTTTCATCCGGCGAAATGAACCGTCCCACGTTCGGGTCATACCAGCGTCCGTGCACGTAATACATGCCGATGCTGCCGAAATACTGATAGCCCACCCTATGCCGAGGGAACACGCATCGTACAACTCGATCCACAGTTTGCGTGTTCCCTCGGCACCTTTCATTGCTGAGTTGGTGATGAACCATACAAATGCTATTCGCAAGGGTTATTCGGCTCGTCTTCGGGTCGCGTCAGGACTTTCCATACAAGGTTTTGGCTTGGAACAAGGGCACAATTCGTTAGTCCATGTTCGACGATCAAATCCTTGACGCGCTCTGTAACGAGTCGGAAATTCGGATAGCCTGTCACCGTGAAGAAATCAGAGCCATCCCATGAATGCTCATCAACGATTATCCCATTCTTGAACGACGAGTACACTTTCATTTTACAATGAGGGCACTCACATATCAGATGAATTCCTGATTGCGGATGCGCATTTCCCCCTTGTCCCGTGACAACCAGCTCCCACAGCACCGGTAGATTATGAATGTTCATTCCATCTTCTGTTTCCGGCTTGACCTCAACAGGGCTCACAGTGAACCCTGATAGACCTGCATCATGAAATACGCGTAGGACTTTATCTGTAATCAGGCAATCGCTATACCATGTCCAGACAAAGTCGCTAATCTTTTCAGAAGGAAGGGCGATGGACAAGTTTCCAATTCGCCGCCCAGCTCGCTGGTGACCTGGATAAACTGGGCATCGGAGAGTTTCCATCTTAACCTGGCCATGCACCCAACTGGCTCTGCCGAATTCCTGCTCCCAATCAGAGCGACCGTATATTGTGTGAGGTTCGTCGGAATATGGCGGCTCCAAAATGTAGAAAATGTTTGTGCCGTTCATGGAATACCGAACTCCAATTTCATGCTTGTTAGTTGGCGCAAAATCTCGCTTGCGGAGGGATAGGGATTTGCTTGGAAAAAACGCGTCCATTGTCTATTCCAACTGTTAATCCAAGCTTCGCCCCCTCCTCGACCGTGTATGTCTTTGTGTAGATCAAATGACAAATCCACTGTGTAGTCTTCGATGTCGAGCCCAGCTCGCTCAAATTTATCTCTGAATTGTCTGGGAAGGAGATGATGCCTCTCAATGCGCTCCGACGACTGCCCCGCCATCAGTGTTAGGAGTTGGTTGACATCGGCGGTGAGATTGCGCACCAGTATTCCACCGCCCACCGTGGCACCATGCCCGATGAGAATAACACCACCCGCTACGGCAATGGTCGAAGTGCCAACTGATGGCGCTTCGGCTGCCAAACCACCGCCCGT
>JACQWQ010000062.1 GCA_016209205.1 Chloroflexota bacterium | reverse complement strand
CATTGCTCCCCTCTCCTCGTAGGAGAGGGGTCGGGGGTGAGATCGTTGCTCCCCTCTCCTCGTAGGAGAGGGGTCGGGGGTGAAGCCATTGCTCCCCTCTCCTCGTAGGAGAGGGGTCGGGGGTGAGGTATATCTGTGTCCGAAACAAAAACGTTGACGAATTTTAGCAAACAAGCCATTGAGCAATTATCGCGCGCCAACGACGAGCCAGAATGGATGCGCGCACGGCGCTATGAAGCGTGGCACGTCTATGAAGAAACGCCGCTGCCCACGGCGAATGACGAACTCTGGCGGCGCACGTCCTTGAGAGATTTGAGATTGGAGACTGCGGTTCCGTTTCAGTTCGAGGCGACAGATTGGTCGCCGGAACTTTTGCCCGAAGAATATCAAGGTCTCGCCGACAATCAAGACGCGGCAGGCGTATTGATCACACACAACGGGCGCGCGGCGTTCGCGCAACTAAAACCAGAATATATCAAGCGCGGTGTGATTCTCTGCGACATGAACACGGCGGTGCGCGAATATCCCGACCTCGTGCGCGAACATTTCATGACCCGCGCCGTCACGCTCGCGGAAAATCGCTACGCGCGGCATTTGGACGCGCAGGGCGTGGTGGAACATCATGGCTACAGCGACACGATCGGCGATTTGAAATTTGCAACGCTGCACGGCGCGTTTTGGAACGGCGGCACCTTTTTGTACGTGCCGCGCAATGTGACGATCGAGGAGCCGCTGAACACGCTCGCGTTTTATGACGCCGAGAACGTCGCGATTTTCAGTCACTCGCTCATTATTTTAGAAACGGGCGCCGCGGCTAAATTGATCGAAGATTTTGGCTCGCAGGCGAACGAAGCGCAGCGCTTTGGCAGCCGCGCGGTCGAATTGATTCTCAAACCGAACGCGGCATTGCAGTATTTCAATTTGCAGGATTGGGCGCACAACGTTTGGGATTTTTCGTCGCAGACCGCCATCGTTGACCGCGACGCACAGCTCGTATGGTTAGCGGGCATGTTGGGCAGTCATGTGACCAAAGCATTTCTCGATTCGCGTATCGAGGGCTTGGGCGCCGACGTCCGCATGTTGGGCTTTTTCTTTGGCGACCAACAGCAGCATTTTGACCAGCACACTTTCCAAAATCACCTTGTCGGACAGGGCAAGAGTGATTTGTTGTACAAAGGCGCGCTCAAAGACAAAGCATATTCCGCGTTTCGCGGGCTGATTCGCATCAATCCCGACGCGCAGCGTTCGGACGCGTACCAACAAAATCGCAACCTACTGCTGTCCGCGCACGCGCACGCCGACTCGATTCCCGAATTGGAAATCGAAGCGAACGATGTACGCTGCACACACGGCGCAACGGTTGGCCCGTTGGAAGAAGAAGCCGTCTTTTATCTCATGGCGCGCGGCATCCCGCGCCCCGAAGCAGAACGTCTCATCACCGAAGGATTCTTTGACGAGCTCATCGCGAAAATTCCGCTGCACGTCGTACAGGAGCGTTTATTCCGCGTCATCCGTCAAAAGATAGTCGGCGCCTAAGAATTGATTTCGTCATTTGCGCGCCGCGTTGTATGATGACGGCGCACGATCTGTTCGCACCTCTGGCAGACGGAATGAACAGAAAGACGAGATGGCCAAGTCACCATGAACGATCATCCAAATTCTCAAAACCCGAACGAAACGCGACCCGCTGGAATGGTCCAAGGCGCGGACGACCCGCTCGCGCACCCGAGTTATCCACTGGTGACGCCGGGCAGCCCTGAAGAGCAAATCAAGCTCGCGCTGCGTCAAGTGTTTGATCCCGAAATCGGATTGGAAGTGGTGCAGCTCGGGTTGATTCGCGAAATCATTTTGGACAGCGAGCCGGCCGAAATCAAGATGATGCTCACCACGCCGTTTTGCCCGTACGGCGGATGGTTAATTCAACAAATCAAAGACGTGAGCGAAAGTGTTTCGGGCAGAAAAATCAAAATCACCGTGCTGCCCGATCTGTGGAGTCCCGAACACATGGAAGACCCGGGACTGTTGGCAGGATGGTAAGCTATGAAAGTTCCTTTGAACGCTTCGTCCATCCGCGAAGATTTTCCGATTCTCCAGCAACTGGTTCACGGCAAGCCGCTCGTCTATCTCGATTCGGCGGCGACTTCGCAAAAGCCCGAATCCGTGATTGATGCGCTGGACACGTACTATCGCACCACGAACGCCAACATCCATCGCGGCATTTACCAACTCGCGGAACAAGCTACCGCGCAGTACGAAAACGCGCGCAAGCAAGTCCAACAATTCATCAATGCGAAATCGTGGCGCGAAATCGTCTGGACGCGCAACGCGACCGAAGCATTGAATCTCGTCGCGTACAGCTGGGGTCGTCAAAACATTCGCGCGGGCGATGAAATCGTCATCACCATGCTCGAGCATCACTCGAACATCGTGCCGTGGCAATTGCTCGCTCGGGAAAAAGGCGCGACGCTCAAACACATTCCCGCCGACGGACAAGGACGGCTTGCGCTCGACGACCTCGACCGCATCATCACCGAAAAGACAAAACTCGTCGCCGTAACGATGATGTCGAACGTGACCGGCGCCATTACGCCGCTCGACCAGCTTATTGCGCGCGCCCACGCGGTCGGCGCGATTGTCGTCGTGGATGCCGCGCAAGCCGCGCCGCACTTGCCATTGGATGTACGCGCGCTCGACGCCGATTTTGTCGCGTTCAGCGGGCACAAAATGCTCGGTCCGTTCGTCGGCGTATTGTACGGCAAACGCGCGCTGCTCGAAGCGATGCCGCCTTTTCTCGGCGGCGGCGACATGATTCGGCAGGTACACTTGCAAGAATCGAGTTGGAATGATCTGCCGCACAAGTTCGAAGCCGGCACGCCTGCGATTGCCGAGGCGATTGGCATGGGCGCGGCAATTGATTATTTGAACGCGTTGGGCATGGAAAACGTGCGCGCCCACGAAGTGCAGTTAGTGGCTTATGCGCTGCAAAAATTGGCAGAGGTGCCGACTTTGCGTGTGCTCGGTCCGACCAACCTCGCAGAGCGCGGCGGACTGGCGGCATTTGAAATGCAAGGCATTCACCCGCACGACATTGCCGCCATCCTCGACCGCGACGCGATTTGCATTCGCGCGGGACATCACTGCGCCCAGCCGCTGCACGAGTACTATGATTTGCCCGCCACCGCACGCGCTAGTTTTTACGTGTACAATACGCCCGAGGAAATTGATCAACTCGTCGCGTCCCTGCACAAGGTGCGTGCGATGTTCAACATTTGACGCATGACGTTTGACGCATGACGTTTGACGCATGACGTTTTAGCCGTCATCCTTCATCCTTCATCCTTTGTTATGGACGACCTTTATCGCGAAGTCATTCTGGATCACTACCAGCACCCGCACAATCACGGCGTTATTCCCGATGCGGATGTTACGTACGAAGACTCGAACCCGTTGTGCGGCGACAAAATCCGCATGGACATGAAGATCGAGAATGGTATCGTCACGGATATAAAATTCACCGGCAAGGGCTGTGCCATCAGTCAAGCGTCCGCGTCCATGTTGACCGACGAAATCAAAGGCAAGTCGCTGGACGAGCTTCGCCACATTGACAAACAGACGGTGCTGGACTTGATCGGCATTCCGCTCGGGCCCACGCGCTTGAAATGCGCGCTGCTGCCATTAAAAGTAATCAAAGCCGGCGCGTACGGCATTCGCGAGGTGGATGAGGAAGAAGAGGAGTAAGCATTATGGGACATGTGATTTCAATCAGCCCGGAAACGCAAGTTCGCCCCAAGCCCGCTGGCAAAATTTCCTACGAGGAATTTTTAGAGTGGTATGACGAAGGTTTTGCCGAATGGGTAGATGGAGAAATCATCATGGGACAACCACCAACGTATGAACATCAAGACGACTCGGATTTTCTAACTGCGCTGCTTCGATTTTATGTCGAAGCCCGCAAAGCAGGCAAAATCATTTCAGCGCCATTTCAAATGCGCTTAAAGGACCAACAGAGCGGACGTGAGCCAGACCTGATGTTCGTTTCAAAAGAAAACCTAGGACGCATAAAACATGCGTATCTCGACGGCGCCGCCGATTTGATTGTCGAAATTATTTCGCCAGAAAGCGTCGGGCGTGATCGCGGCGAGAAATTTGTCGAGTACGAAGCTGCAGGGGTACGCGAGTATTGGTTGATTGACCCACGCCGCAAACAAGCGGAATTCTATGCGCTGGGAACCGATCAACAATATCATCTTGTACTCATAGGCAAAGAAGGCGTCTTCCATTCCACAGTGCTGGATGGATTTTACCTGCGTATAGAATGGTTATGGCAAAATCCTTTGCCTACACTAGCAGAAGTTTTAGGTGAAATGGGAGTCCTATAATGGCGGAATTTGTCACCGTCGCCAAGGTGAACGACATAAAAAAGGGCAAGGTAAAAACGGTCAGCGTGAACGGCCAGCACCTCGCGTTGTGCAATGTCGAAGGCACATTTTTTGCCACCCAAGATTTGTGCACCCACGACGGCGGTCCACTGGGCGAAGGCGAATTGTGGGACTATGACATCGAGTGTCCGCGTCACGGCGGACGGTTCGACGTGCGCACGGGACAGGTTACTGCCCTGCCGCCGATGCTACCCATCAAAACATTTCCCGTGCGCGTACAAGGCGACGACATTCAGGTTGCGTTAGATTAAGCTTTGGATAAAATGTTCGACAACACTCGACGCCTGCGTGTTACTTTGCGCGGGCGTTTTCTGTTTCCGCGCGCAGAGACCTGACATAGTACATCACAGGTTTGTGATTGTTGCCGCGCCGACCATCGAATCCAATTCGACGGCAGACCAAGGCGTTCCGAGAAACAATGGAAAAACAGCGAGAGATGGTTTCTGTGCTTTGTTTCTGGCAACGCTTTGTTGAGACGTCGAATTCAATTCGATGGGGGCTTGCCAAAATGGTGATGTACTGTGACAGGTTTTCCCGCGAACGCTTCGTGTGACGCGCTCGTTCCATACACCGCGCACGCGTTGCACCACGCGAATGTTTTAGAAACCTGTCAGGTCTGGACATTCGCGCAAATCCCACCAAGGAGCACTGCATGAACCTCCGCATTCCCGGTCCCGTTACCATTCCCGAAGATGTTCTCGACGTGATGGATCATCAAATGATTGACCATCGCGGTCCGCAGTTTGCCGCGATCCAAAAACGCGTCGTCGCCGCGCTCCAAGCGGCGTTCCAAACCCAAAACGACATGTTGCTGTTTACCTCGTCGGGGACCGGCGGTCTCGAATCGGCGGTGGTGAATACGCTTTCGCCCGGCGATCCCGTGCTCGCGTTTGTCGCCGGAGAATTTGGCGAACGCATTGCCAAAATCGGCAGCACGTACGGTGGGAACGTCACCAAAATCAAATTTGAAAACGGACAAGGTATTGATCCCGACCGTGTCGCGCAGGAATTGAAAAGCACGCCGCAAACCAGAGCAGTGCTCGTCACGCACAACGAAACTTCGACGGGCATCATGCACCCGCTCAAGGAAATTGCTCACGCGGTGCGCGCCAACTCTGACGCGGTGTTGATTGTGGATGGCGTAAGTTCCATGCTCACCGCCGACGCGCAAATTGACCGGTGGGGCATTGACGTGATGGTATCTGCGTCGCAAAAGGCGTGGGCCTGTCCGCCCGGCGTCGCAATGCTTTCTATTTCGGACCGCGCGTGGCAGGCGCACGCCAGCGCGAAAACGCCGCGTTTTTATTTTGACTGGACCGAGACCAAGAGTTGGATGGAAAAGGGGCAAACGCCGTTCACGCCCGCCGTGTCAATCTATTATGCGCTCGACGCGGCGCTGCAAAAAATCCTCGGCGAAGGCATGGCAAACGTGATTGCGCGCCACGCGCGCATCGCCGCCTTAACGCGCGCCCAAGCCAAAGCATTGGGCTTTCGCCTGTTTGGCGACGAACGTTATGCGTCGAACGCGGTGACCGCGCTGTACGCGCCCGAAGGGGTGGATACGGAAACGCTGCGCAAAATTGCGCGCGAGGAATACGATTTGATTATTGGGGGTGGGCAGGGACCGATGCGCGCCAAAATCATTCGCGTCGGACATCTCGGCTGGGTCAAGGAACAAGAGATTTACGATTGCTTTGCAGTGATCGGTCACATTCTCGAAAAAATCGCGGCGTAACAGTTCACACGCGGCACGGGAAAACAAAACGCGGCGGAGCGAATCCACCGCGTTTTGTTTTTCTCTGCGCTCTGGCATCACGCTTGCAGTTGCACCGGAGAATCAAGATGGACCCGCAGTTGTGGGGAGGGATTCGAAATACCGTTGGCTTGAAAGGTCATTGACGAACCCTTGCACGCCCGACGCTTCGACATAATCCCCGGCGCGAAACGGATGAAAAAGCACCAGCACGATTCCGGAGGCGAAATGCTTGATGGTATCTTGCAGAGCCAACCCCAGCGCAATACTCAGCGCGCCGAGCACGGCAATCAACGCGGTCGTATCAATGCCCAACGTGCTCAAGCCGATAATTCCGACGAGTACCAGTGCGCCGAAGCGCGCCAATAACTTGATGAAACGAATGGCGATAGCATCCAATCGAGCGCGTTCCAACGTGCGCTGCAGCACCCCCATCCCCCAGCGCGTCAATTGCAAACCAATCAAGATCAGCGCCGCCGTGATTGCCGCACGGATGAGAAAAGGGACGACATAAGTAGAGATGAGATTTTCGATCATCGGGGTTCGCTCCTTTTCCGAGTTACTGCTTTATTCCGCGAATCAGCAATGTTTCTCCGCCCCCACCTTGCCATGTTGCAAGCAATGTCTCGAGGGGCTCCTTATGTCGCTTTCCATCCGCAGGATCAATGTAGACGATTTCAGCGCGTTCCAAGCTTTCAATCACCACGACATGTTTCCCATACGATGGTAGCCGAATGATGACGATAGGGGAAAACCCATCCGCGATCCAATTCCCAAGTTCTTGTGCGGTACCGCGTTCAAGAGTCGCCTCAAACCCATACTGTACCGCGCAGCGCACAGCATCCGTGGTTGACGTTCCCCAAAGTGTCGTGTATGAACGTTCGCGCAATTCGTCTTCGGTTACATGCGTTCCAAAATGAGCAAAAACGATTCGCAGACACGCGGCAACATAAGAATACGGAGTTTCTTGCAGATAGACCGGAAGAGGCATCAAGAGTTCTCCGCTTTGCGAAGGCGTGCCAAACCAGCTGTGATTTCTTTTTCCTGTGCGCGGTATAGTTCTTCCGTCGCACGACACATTTCTTCGGGAGAGGTCCACGCAATCACTTCGCCGATGCCTTCGTCAACAATCACATTCCCAACCACCCCCACTGGGCCATATCCGGGATAGGACGGCTCGACGGGAACGACCCAAGCCGAATGATACGGAAAGAGCACCCGACGCGGTGTGCCTGCCGTAAGCAAATGCCCGATATTGCGCGCTAAAAACGCATCCACGATACGCGCCGCTTGTTCTGCATTGGCGCGTGGTTCGGCTGGGGTAGGGGTTACCAGATTAAACGCCTGAGCACTCATCCAAAAAACTCCTTTCTCGACGTGATCACACGATGGCTTCCTCGCGATACTCGCCCCACTCGCGGCGCAGGACGTCCATCATTTCTTGCAGCGTCGTGTATGCGTTGACCGCGTCGATCAAGTACGGCATCAGGTTTTCATTTTGCTTTTGCGCCGCGTGACGCAGCGCGTTCAACGTTTCGCCGACGCGCGCGTTGTCGCGCGTCGCGCGCACGCGCTGCAAGCGTTCCAGATGATGGCGCGCGCCCGCTTCGTCCACGCGCAGCAGCGGCACTTTTAATGCTTCGCCGGTTACGTATTCATTCACGCCGACGATGATGCGCTGCTTGGTATCAATTTCGCGTTGATAGCGCGCGGCGGCTTCGGCAATTTCGCGCTGCTGAAAACCGCGTTCGATTGCAGGCAGGACGCCGCCGAATTTTTCGATTTTGTCGAAATAGGCGTACGCCTCTTGCTCGATTTTGTTGGTCATTGCCTCGACAAAATAACTGCCGCCGAACGGGTCTACCGTATTCGTCACGCCCGTTTCCTCGGCAATAATTTGCTGGGTGCGCAACGCAATCATCGCCGCCTGTTCGCTCGGCAGTGCCCACGCTTCGTCCAACGAGTTGGTATGCAGCGATTGCGTGCCGCCCAACACGCCCGCGAGCGCTTGCAACGCGACGCGCGCGACATTGTTCATCGGCTGCTGCGCGGTCAGCGACACGCCTGCCGTTTGCGTATGAAAACGCATCAGCCACGCACGCGGGTTTTTCGCGCCAAATTTTTCCTTCATTGCGCGCGCCCAAATGCGCCGCGCCGCGCGGTACTTTGCCAGCTCTTCAAAAAAATCATTGTGCGCGTTAAAGAAAAAGGAAAGTCGCGGCGCGAATTCGTCCACGTTCATGCCCCGCGCCACGGCCCAACGCACGTACTCGAAACCATCCGACAGGGTGAACGCCAATTCTTGCGCGGCCGTGGAACCGGCTTCGCGAATGTGATAGCCCGAAATCGAAACCGTGTTCCATTTCGGCAGTTCGCACGTGCCAAATTCAATCGTATCGGTCACGAGGCGCATCGAAGGTTCGGGCGGAAAAATAAATTCCTTTTGCGCGATATATTCTTTGAGAATATCGTTTTGAATCGTGCCGCCGAGTTGTGCGCGCGGGATGCCGCGTTTTTCCGCCGCCGCGATATACATCGCCCAAATCATCGCCGCAGGCGAATTGATCGTCATCGAAGTCGTGACTTGGTCCACGGGAATTCCATCAAACAGGATTTCCATGTCCGCGAGCGATGAAATCGCCACGCCGCATTTGCCAAATTCGCCGATTGCTTGCGGCGCATCCGTGTCATAACCGTACAACGTCGGCATGTCGAACGCGGTCGAAAGTCCCGTTTCGCCGTGCGCGAGCAAATACTTGAAGCGCGCGTTGGTCTCCTCCGCCGTGCCGAATCCCGCGAACATCCGCATCGTCCACACTTTGCTGCGATACATGGTCGCGTGCGGACCGCGCGTGAACGGAGATTGCCCCGCGTCATTCAAATCGCGTGCGTAATCCATCTTCGCAATGTCTTCGGGCGTATAGAGCCGTTCGATTTCTTCCGATGAAGTGGTGATGAATTTTTTCGCGCGTTCAGGATTCCGCGCCAGTGATTTTTGCAGCGTGGTTTCTTCCCATTTGTCGCGCGCGTCGCGGATTGCTTCGCGTTCTTTTGGATTAAACATTACTTGGACTCCTATCTGCGTTGACAGGCAAATTTGAGTGCATTATACTTTCGGCGTGAAAAAGCACACGGTGCACTGGCTCGAGCTTGCCAGGTACGATCTCAAGACCGCAGAGCACATGCTCAAATCGCGTCGCTATATTTATGTCGTGTTTTTGTCGCACCTGACAATTGAAAAATTACTCGAAGCATACATCACCGAGACAACCACCGATTTTCCACCATACATACACGATCTCAACAAGCTCACTGAAAAAGCGGGACTTGCTTTCCCGACATCTTTGGCAGGTTTTGTTGACCAAATGTCAAAAGCAAGTGTTCCCACTCGATACCCGGAAGATCTCAAAGCCATCAAACGCCGCACAGCCGAAGAATGTTTTGAACAGACCCGTAAGGTTTTCAAATGGTTAGAACGCCAGCTCAAGTCCGTCGCCTAATTCGCGAATACGTCCGAGCGCTTGAATCGATGATTCAAGTCGAACGAGTCATTCTCTATGGCTCGTATGCACGCGGCACACCACACGAGTGGAGCGATATTGATGTTGCCGTAATCTCGCGCGACTTTGCAAGCAAAGATCAATGGTCACGCCAAACCATGCTTGCAAAAGCAGATGGTGTTAATCCAGCATTGCGCGGCGCCATGATTGAATCGCTTGGCTACAGCGTTGGCGAATATACGCGCGCACATCGGCAGAGCTTTCTGGGCGAAATCAAACGCACGGGCAAAACGGTTTACAAACGCCGTTCCCCGCGCAAGCCAAACCACAAAGGGCAACATCGCAGGGCTTGAGTTTCAAGTCCTGTTTTCTTTTTCCGAAAATGTTTCCTCCATCCATTTCAGAACATGCTGTTTGGTCTGCCCGTTCAAATTTTCCAAATCGTGCGCGCCGCGCGGAATCACATACAACTGTTTCGGTTCTTGCGCGTTGGCATACAACGCGCGCGCGTGCGACAATGGAATCAAATTGTCATATTCGCCGTGCAGAATCAGCAGCGGGCGCGGGCTGATTTGTGAGACAAAATCGCGCGGCGCGTACGGCGGACGCGCGCGTTCAATTCGCGTGGCGTACGCGTGACGTATCACCGCGCGGCTCAGCGGAATTTGCAAAAGCCCCAAGCCGCTCAATGCCCAGATACTAAAACGTCCGTGTGCAAACGCGCCGAGCGTAATCACGCCATCCACCCGCGTCGAATCCGCCGCATAACGAATTGCCACCGCGCCGCCCATGCTGCTGCCCATCACGATAATACGCTGATAGCCAAAACGCTGCGCGTACTGCGCTACCGCGTCGAGGTCGAGCAACTCGTTTTCGCCCAACGTCGTTGCGCCGCCGCTCTCGCCGTGCCCGCGAAAATCAAACGTGATTACATCCATGTCGTCGGCAAGCAGTTCCGCCCAACGTTGGATATGCAAATAATTTTTACCGCTCAGAAAGCCGTGACAATAAATCAACAAGGTCGCGTGGTCATCGTTCAGATGCACGCCGCGCACCTGCACCCCATCGCGCGTCACGACCGTAAAAGGCGTGTGCGGCTTGGCATATTCGCGCCATAAGAGCACGCGCAAACCCGCATCGCGTGCACGGCGCGCGCGGCTGGGAAAAGTAACATGCGCGGACATTTGACGTTTCACGTTTCGTAGTAACGTGCGATGTATTCCATCGCCACAATCGTTGGCGTGGAAATAAAATTGCCGTTGGTCTTGCAAACGGAACGATTAAAATCGTCACTACGCTTTCGCTTTTTGATACAACTCGATCAAGACCCCGTGCGCGCTTTTAGGATGAATGAAGGCGTACTGCATTCCGCTTGCATTCACGCGCGGGGTTTCGTCAATCAACTGCGCGCCGTGTTCTTTCAAGCGCGCGAGCGCCGCGTCAATGTCGTCCACTTCGAAACAAATGTGATGAATCCCCTCGCCGCGTTTCGCCAGAAATTTGGCGAGTCCGCTGTCCGTGTCTTTTGGTTCGACGAGTTCCACTTCTGTGCCGCCGACGGGCAAAAAAGCAACTTCCGTGCGCCCGCCCTCTTCCAAAGCGACGTGATCGAGTTTCATGCCCAACGCGCCTTCAAAAAATTTCAACGCGTCGTTTACGTTTTGTACGGCGATGCCGATGTGGTCGAGACGTATGATCATAATCTTCCCCACCCCCTTGGGTTTCTTTTTTTTGAATGCTGTGAAACATCGGACTCGGAATCTTGAGTCATTCTATCTGCCATTAAGGATTCGTCCAACAATAACTTGAGCAGTTTGCCATTAAAGTGCCCCAAGAATCGCCATTGTAAACGATTTCATGCCGGCTTTTTGTGGAAAAGTGCTCAACTTATTTATGGACGAGTCCTAAGATTGCAACGACCAACGCAGATACAACCATCACTAGGCACAGACTTCCCCAGAATAGTCCGTCCAAAGCAAGAACTCTACCCCCAAAAAGCAATGGCTGAACAACCAGAATAACCTGAATCACAACAACTATCAGAAAGGGAACCGCCAGCCACTTGGTTTCCGTCGGAAAACTCCTTTTCTGGTTTGATGATTTGTCCTCTTTTGATGGTTTGTCGACTATCGAATAGTTTACAGCATATCCCAAACCAGCTATCAGAACCGCGAGCGGCAAATAGAGAGCGAGTTCAACCCATCCATATCTCAACTCACTAATAAATCTGATTGAGACCAAGACAAAGATGAACGCGGAGAACAAAATATATACCCAACTGAATAGACCGATTATCCAATCAACATCACCAAAATCCTATCTTGAGTATCTCAAGAGCACGATTGCTAAAGTGAAGAGAAGCAATATGAAGAGAACATTTGCAACAGTCGTATCGAGTGGAACAGTGACACTATTGGACAAAAGGCTCGCAACAAAAGTCCCAATAGTAACAAGATCGGCAAAGAAAATGATAACCGCGCCGATCCCAGTGAGTATTCGGAAAAGACTAGGTGGTTCCTTGTTCATGTGTAGACTCCTTTAAAACGCTGCGTTGCCGCGATACTCGCCAAACACGCCGCGCAGCGTGTTCGAGATTTCGCCGACGGTGGCGTATGCCTCAACCGCGTTCAAAATGTGCGGCATCAGATTTTCACTGCCGCGCGCCGCGTTTTCCAACGCGCTCATCGCCGCATTCCAGCGCGCCGCGTCGCGCGTCGCGCGTAGTTGTTGCAAGCGCGCTTTTTGTTTCGCTTGCCCCGCCGCGTCGGGTCGCCAGATGCGCGGTCTGATTTCCTGGTCCGTCGTAAATTTGTTGACGCCGACGACGGTGCGCGTGCCGTCGTCCACCGCTTGTTGAAACTTCCATGCCGCCTCTTGGATTTCGCGCGTGATATAACCCGTTTCAATCGCGCGTCCCGCGCCGCCCATTTTTTCGATTTGCGCGAGATAGTCCGCGACGCGTTCTTCGATTTCGTCGGTGAGGTGTTCGATGTAAAAACTGCCCGCGACGGGATCAATCGTGTTCGCCGCGCCCGACTCGTACGCAATGATTTGCTGGGTGCGCAGGGCAATCTGCGCGGCGTTTTCGCTCGGCAATGCCAACGCTTCGTCGTACGAATTGGTGTGCAGCGACTGCGTGCCGCCCAACACCGCCGCGAGCGCTTCAATCGCCGTGCGCACGATGTTGTTTTCCGGCTGCTGCGCGGTGAGCGACACGCCCGCCGTTTGGGTATGAAAACGCAGCATCATCGAACGCGGATCCGTCGCGCCGAATTTCTCTTTGATAATTTTCGCCCACGAGCGCCGCGCCGCGCGGAATTTTGCAATCTCTTCGCAGAAATCCATTTGCGACACAAAGAAAAATGACAGCTGCGGGGCGAATTCGTCAATCGTCAGACCGCGCGCCAGCGACGCGTTGACGTACGCGATCGCGTTGGCAAACGTGAACGCGATTTCTTGCACCGCCGTCGCGCCCGCTTCGCGAATGTGATAGCCGGAAATCGAAATCGGATTCCAACCGGGCAAGTGGCGCGCGCAATATTCGATGACGTCAACCGTCAAACGTAATGAATGCTGCGGTGGATAAATAAAAGTTCCACGCGCGATATATTCTTTGAGAATGTCGTTCTGTGTGGTGCCTCGAATTTTCGGCTTGGGAACCGCCTGTCTTGACGCGACGGCGACATACAAAGCGAGCAAAATCGGCGCGGTCGCATTGATCGTCATGGACGTAGAAACTTGGTCGAGCGGAATGCCGTCAAATAACTGCTCCATGTCTTGGAGAGAAGCAATCGGCACACCAACTTTGCCCACTTCGCCTTCCGCCATCGCCGCGTCGGAATCGTAACCGGTCTGCGTCGGCAAATCGAACGCGACGGAAAGACCCGTTTGTCCTTGCGACAGTAAAAATTTGAAACGCCGATTCGTGTCTTCCGCGCTCGCGTAACCAGAATACTGCCGCATCGTCCACAAGCGCCCGCGATACATCGTCGGCTGAATGCCGCGCGTGAACGGATAGTCGCCGGGGAAACCGAGGTCGTTCAAATAGTCCACGTGCGTATTGTCAGGTGAATACGCGCGTTCGACCTCGATGCCGGAGAGGGTTTCGAATTTGGATTGGTGTTTGGGTTGATTGTTCGAGTTGCTCATAGTTTCATAAACTCTTCAAGAGTCACACCTTTTGGCAATGGATCATCGTGTTCGATGTAGGATTCAATGACCTTGCGCGCGACATCTTGCGCGATTTCCATCGTTTCCGCAACGGTGCGTCCCTGCGCAAGAAAACCTTGCAACACCGGACTTGTCGCTAGAAATCCGCCTTCATCAAGCGGCTCAATTTCGATGGGGACGAGATATTCCATAGTTGCTCCTCACTGTCCTTGGCATACGCTGTCGCCTTACGGCTGAAGTTAGAATCCTCCGAGCCAATACTGGTACATTTCCCAATATTTGTTGATCTCGATTTTGTGCGGCACGCTCAACTCGGCAAGCCCCACGCGGAACTCTTTGTTGTCTCGCCTCACGCGCGCGACAATGCCGCGCGAAAGCGAACTCGCGTTTTCGTCAATCCCGATGACCTCCACCGTTTCGCCGACGATTTGCGCGGTGAAGGGAAAAGGCAAATTTTCGTCCAGCGTGATGACGACGCCAGTGAACTGTTCTTCGTCACCGTACGCGTCTACGGTTGCTTCGTCGAGTAACGCTTCAAGCGTTTTTTGCGCGTGCGTGAATTTCCATTGTTTTGACATTGCGCCGCCTACTTGTACTCGCCAAGATTCTTGTACATGTTCTTCATTTCATCCGCACTGACCGAATCGAGCAACTGCAATCCTGGTCGGTGTAAAGCGCTGTGTAGAGGCGCGGTGGGTTAGTCGCCACATTGCCTCCTCATTCTCGCGGATATATTGGTCAATCTCGGCAGTGTGATCGTAATAGTACGAAATCGCGTCGTAGATTTTTGCGAGATTCAGGTACGGATATGCTTTGTAAATCTCGAGCGGATGTTGACCGATTCTCATGCGCTCAATGATTGTGCGAACCATGATGCCAGACCCGCGAATTGTCGGTTCGCCGCCGTGCATTTCGGGATTGGTATAAATGTGCGGATGCGCGGTGGGATGTTCGATCCGCTTTCCATTCCTCGCGTTTTCTTGCGCGCCGGCAGTCATCTGATTCTCAATTGTCGCATTTGCCAGCGCGTATCGTTCCTTCACCTCGCGCAATTCGCGACGCGCTTGTTCCAATTCTTGCGCCATTTGTTCGAGGGTTACATTCGTTTCCATCTTGCGCTTTTCCTTTCCGCTTTCGTTATTCTGTCATTCTTTGCAAAACTTTTATTTGAACTCGCCCAGATGATGATACTGGTTTTTCATTTGTTCAGCATCCACGCGGTCCAACATGTTCAAGACGCGCTTGATGATGACCCCGATTTCCCACTGTGGCGCGACGACAATTCCAAAATGCTGTTTACGCTCAGATTGGTATTGCTTGTGTAATCGTTCAAAATCGCCCATATTATGTGTCAGTATTGCGCGTTCTTGTGCAATTGCAAACTCCAATTGTTCATAGTCCTCCAAACCCATTTTTTGCGCCTCAAACACGGACAGCGCATCGTATCCATTTGCGCGAATTTGCTCGGCAACTACTCCGTACACATCTTCATCTGTATACAACGCTATGTAGAGATGCGGTGCAGCGCTCGCCATCCTGCCTCCTCGTTTTCGCGAATGTGTTTCTCGATTTCCTCCATGTGGTCGTAATAATAAGAGAGCGCGTCGTATATTTTTGCGAGACTGAGGTGCGGATAACCTTGGAGAATTCGTTCGGGAGAATCGCCCAACCGTGTCCGTTCTACAATGTCGCGAACACTGATGGCAGACCCGCGAATCGTCGGCTCGCCACGATGCATGTTAGGGCTGGTATAAATGTGCGGATGTTCGGTCGGGTATTCGGTTCTGGTTCTTCCGCCGACCGTTACTTCTTGCGGCTGTTGTAAAATCGTTTCAGGCGCGCTTTCGTTTTGCATTGTCGCGTGCGCGTAGTGTTCCTTCACCTCGCGCAATTCGCGTTTCACTTGTTCTAATTCTTGCGCCATTTTTTCGAGCGTCACATTCGTTTCCATATTTCACCTCGCCTATTCCAAATTTGCGCCGAAGTCGGGGCATGTGGCTTTGATAAATTTCATTTTGGTCTCCATGTGTGTGATTATTTGAACTCGCCCAAATGATGATAGGTGTTCTTCATTTGGTCTGCATCTACTCGATCCAGCATGTTCAAGACGCGACGAAGCAAGTCTCCGATATAGATTTGATCGGACACGATGATTCCAAAATGCTCCCGCTTCTGTTTGGCATATTCGCGAAAGAGCGGCTCAAAATCTTGCGCGTTGTGTGTAAGAATTGCGCGTTCGTGAAGAATCGCGTACTCGAGCTGCGCAGGGTCGCTCAATTCATTATTCCCAACCTCGTACACCGAAATTGCATCATAACCGTTCGCGCGCACTTGTTTTGCCAATTGTTTGTCAACATCTTCATCCATGTATAGGGCTACGTAGAGACGCGGTGTTCGGCTCGCCACAATGCCTCCTCGTTTGCCTGGATATATTTATCCACTTCCTCTTTGTGGTCGTAATAGTACGAGAGAGCATCATACACTTGCGCGCGCGTCAACGGATACCCTTCCAGAATCTCTTCAATCGAATATCCAACGCGAACGCACCCCACAATTGTCTGTACCTGGATTCCCGTCCCCCGAATCGTAGGGCGTCCATTGTGCATCTCTGGACTTGTATAGATATGCGGATGCGCTGTTGGGCTTTCGATTTGCGCGCGTTCAGGGTGAAACCCGTAGCGCGCAAGTCGTCGCACCTCATCGCGCAAATCAGCGACTACCTCGCGCAAACTTTTTAATTCATCCGACATTTGCTCCAATGTCATCGTTTCCATGGTTCACCTCCTAATCATCTTGGTTCTGGCAATATTTGAGCAGAAATTTTTTCAACACTTGATGATTTCGCAGCGCGGTGGGTTAGTCGCCACATTGCCTCCTCATTCTCGCGGATATATTGGTCAATCTCGGCAGTGTGATCGTAATAATAGGAAAGCGCATCGTAAATTTTCGCGAGATTGAGATGCGGGAATGTTTCTTGCATTTCCAATGGGGTTTGCCCGATGCGCACACATTCAACAATCGCGCGCACAGTGATTGAAGAACCGCGAATCGTCGGCTCGCCGCCGTGCATGTCGGGGCTGGTATAAATATGTGGATGTTCGGTCGGATATTCGATGCGCGTGCCGCTCTTTGTTAATACTTCTTGCGGCTGCGGCATAGTTGGAACTGGCGCGTTCGCGTTTTGGATTGCCGCGTGCGCGTATTCTTCTTTGACCTCGCGCAATTCTCTTTTCACTTGCTCCAATTCTTGCGCCATTTGTTCGAGGGTAACATTGGTTTCCATCACGTGCTCTTCCTTTCCGCCTTCGACATTCTATCATTCTTGGCAAAACTACTATTTGAACTCACCCAAATGATGAAATGTATTCTTCATCTGCTCCGCGTCCACACGATCCAGCATATTCAGGACACGTCGCAACAGTTCGCCAATCTCGATTTGATCCGAGATAATGATGCCATAGTGTTCTTTCTTTATACGCAAGTACTCTCGGAACAGAGGTTCAAAATCCTTGGCATTGTGCGTCAAAATGGCGCGTTGTTGGCTTGTTGCAAAAGCGACTTGCATTTCATCAGAAAGCGTCAGATTATTTACCTCGGGCGTTGAGATGGCATCGTATCCGTTCGCGCGGATTTGCGCGGCAAGTTCACCATCAATATCTTCATCCGTATAAAGCGCTATGTAGAGGCACGGTGCGTTGCTCGCCACATTGCCTCCTCGTTTTCGCGAATGTATTGGTCAATCTCAGCAGTATGATCGTAATAGTACGAAATCGCGTCATAAATTTTCGCCAGACCCAAATGTGGGAGGGCTTTGTGAATCGCTAACGGATCTTGCCCGATTCTCATTCGTTCAATAATCGAACGAACCGTGATACGTGAGCCGCGTATCGTCGGTTCACCGCCATGCATTTCGGGGCTGGTATAAATATGTGGATGTTCGGTCGGATATTCGATGCGCGTGCCACTCTTTGTTAATACTTCTTGCGGCTGCGGCATAGTTGGAACAGGCGCGTTCGCGTTTTGGGTTGCCGCGTGCGCGTATTGTTCCTTCACCTCGCGCAATTCGCGACGCGCTTGTTCCAATTCTTGCGCCATTTGTTCGAGGGTTACATTCGTTTCCATCTTGCGCTTTTCCTTTCCGCTTTCGTTATTCTGTCATTCTTTGCAAAACTTTTGTTTGAACTCGCCCAAATCGTAGTACATGTTCACCAATCCATCCGCCGAGAAAGTATCGAATAACACGAGAATGCGCCGGAGCAGGACGCCTACATTCAATTGCTCTGAAACGATAATCCCGCAATGGTTTCGTTTCTTTTTCCAGCATTCATCATAGAGCGGGCGAAAATGTTGACTGTTATGTGTCAGGATTGCGCGTTGTTCGGCAATCGCAAATTCCAGTTGTTCATAATCCTCCAACTCATCATTCCCGATTTCCCGCGCAGAAATTGCATCAAATCCCTGCTCCCGAATTGCCGCTGCCAAATCGCGATCCACATCCGCATCCAGATAGAATGCTATGAAGAGACGTGGTGGGTTTGCCCTGCCGGTTCATCCTCTTTGCCAAGATATCGTTCCATTTCGGCGGGATGGTCATAATAGTAGGCAAGCGCATCGTACACTTGCGCGAGCTCAAGTTGGGCGTATTGCTCAACGATTTCCTCGGGCGACGAACCCGCGCGTGTTTGCTCGATGATATTTCGAACTGTAACCTTTGTTCCCTGAATGATTGGTTCACCGCGATGGATGCGCGGATTCTTGTAAATACGCGGATGATCCGTTGGGAATTCAATCTGCGGTCCTCGCCCCAGCGCCGCATTATTTTCCGCGACATACTGGTCAATTTCCCCCGGATGGTCATAGTAGTAACTTAGCGCGTCGAAAAGTTGCGCGGGTGTAAGCGAGCCCTCATATTCTTTGAGCAACTCTTCCAGCGTCATTTGGCGAGAGAGTTCGACCACACCGCGAACGGTTCTGCCTGTGCCTTCGATGATGGGATGCCCGCCTTGCACGCGCGGGACACGCACCACGTACGGGTGCTCCGTGGCAAAGATTGGGGCGGCATAGCCCCGCGTCATCCGGTCCAGTTTCTCTTGCACAGACTTGATCTGTTCTTGCAGCGTTTCGAGTTCCCGCGCCATTTGCTCTAGGGTCACGTTTTCCATCGCGTCACGCTCCTCGCTCAATCCACTTAACCCGCCATCTCCATTCGCTCCCAATCCCGCGCGCCAAATCGAAACGAGGCGGCAACGTGATTATACACGCCCCGCCCCGTTCCAATCAATCCCTGTTCGGGCGAATCAATTCGCGCCAACACAAACACAAAACGTGCCTACGCACGTTCACCAATCCAGTCTGCGCAGGCAGACTGGGTGTAGTCGTTGACGCGATTTCAATCGCCAACTTTACTGCGTCACGGCTTTGACGACGTTCGACGCGCCTTTTTGCGCGGCTTTTGCCGCTTTTTTCGCCTTTTTCTGCACGACCCTGACGTTGGCGCCCGCGGCCTTTTCAACCCGTGCTACTTGCTTTTGCACGTTTTTCAATTGCGCGTTAAAGGTTTTTTGCGCGGACGCCGCTTGCGCCTGCGCGGCTTTGGCTTGTTGCGTCAACATTTTTTGCGCCGCCGCGGAGGTGTCTTTGGCTTTGGACGCGAGCGCCTGTTCCGCCGCTGCAATTTGCTTGCGCGCGGCGCTGATTTGCACCGCCGCGGCTTTGCGCGCGGCGTCCATTTGTGCTTTGGCGTCGGCGACGAGCACGGTCTGTGAATCAACCGTCTCCGCTTGCGCGGTCTTGGCGCTTTTCTTGAGCGCCTTGGTCGCGGTCGCCCAGCGCTGCTTTGCCGCGTCCATTTCTTTGGCCATCAATTTCTCAACGGCGGCGAGTTGCTTTTTCGCATCCTTGACCATTTGCTTTTGCATCGCGCGCGCGTCCGTCGCGACGCTCTTGGCGACCTTGGGCGCGGCTTGGACCATGCCGCTGGCTTTCTCAGCCACTGCGCTCGCCCCGGCTTGCGCGGCTTCGCCCGCACCGACGGCTGTTTCTTTGGCTTTTTCCACGACCGCGCCGGTCGCTTCCTTTGCCGTTTCCATCGCCACTTCTGCCGTGCCCTGCACCGTGCCGACTGCGCCGCCAATCGTTTCCGCCACTTTTGTCAACAAACTTTCGCTTTGTTGCTCCACTTGCTTTTTATCTGCCATCGCTGCCTCCTTTTTGTTTTCCACCCGAATCATCCGCGCCACGAATGTTTTGCGTGTACGCGTTCCTTTGTAGGATGCGTGGAATTTTTGTACAGCTCTTGGAATCCAAACCGCTTAAAGCATGACGACCAATGTTTGTCCCAATTCGACGGCATCGCCGGGCTTGACACGCACCTCTTTGATAGTCCCCGCGCGCGGCGCGCGCAATTCATTTTCCATCTTCATCGCTTCCAGAATGATCAAGCCCTGCCCTTGCGGCACCTCCTGTCCGACTTGCACGGGCACACTCCGCACCAAGCCCGGCATCGGCGCTTTGAGCGCAAATTCTCCGCTCGCCGCCGCGCCTTTGCTCAAACCCTTTTGGATTTTGCGCGTGCGTTCGTCTTGAACATTGACGACGTACATTTCGCCGTCAATCGAAATCCGATATTCATCGCCCTCGCGTTTGACCAACGCTTGCCACGAGCGATTGTCAATCAAGATCGAATAGAACGCGGACCCTTCGATATTGCGAAAGTCCACGCGATGCGGTTCGCCGTTTATTTCTACCGTGTGGTTCGCGTCCGGATTGATTTCATACGTCCGTTCGCCAATGAGCACTGTGTATTTCATACTGTATGGGTTGGGCAAAGACGGGGCAAGGACAAGCCGTTGCCCCTACGTTTTCCAACCGCAATCGGGCAAGGACCAGCCGGCCCCTACGTTTTCCAACCGCAATCGGGCAAGGACCAGCCGTTGCCCCTACGTTTTCCAACCGCAATCGGGCAAGGACCAGCCGTTGCCCCTACGTTTTCCAACCGTGTTTGCGCCAGCTGCTACCGCTCACCGTGTTCGTCGGCGGAATCGTCAGCGCGGTTTGGCGGCGTTCGTGCGTCAGCAATGCGCCCACCAGCGCCGCCACACGCTCCTTGTCCTCCGAGCCGCCATGCTTCATTTCAAATTTTTCTTCGACAAAGCGCGTATCAAAATGCCCGCCGATAAAATTGGTGCTCTCCATGATTTTCTGATGAAACGGAATAGAGGTCGAGACACCCATGATTTGAAACTCGGACAATGCGCGGCGCATCCGGACAATCGCCGCCGCGCGGGTTTCGCCCCACACGCATAATTTTGCAATCAACGGATCGTAAAA
Organism: Chloroflexota bacterium; assembly: GCA_016209205.1. Taxonomy (GTDB): domain Bacteria; phylum Chloroflexota; class Anaerolineae; order UBA4142; family SHND01; genus SHND01. The sequence goes on along the minus strand of JACQWQ010000062.1, from coordinate 45,333 downwards.
GAGCGATACTTCCATGCCCTCGTACAAGCCCGTCTCCAAACGTACGCCGGGGCCCGTCGGTTCCTGCAAATTAGTAATCTTGCCCGTGCTGGGCAAGAAACCATTGAACGGGTCTTCGGCGGTCACGCGACACTCTATCGCCCATCCGCGCATGATGATATTTTCTTGGCGCAAAGAGAGCGGGCGTCCGGACGCGATGCGAATTTGTTCCTTGACAATATCCACGCCCGTGACCAATTCCGTCACCGGGTGTTCCACCTGCAAACGCGTGTTCATTTCCAAAAAATAGAAATTGGAATCCTTGTCTACTAAAAATTCCAACGTGCCCGCGTTCACATAATTTGCTGCCCTGGCAATGTTGACCGCCGCGCTGCCCATCGCCGCGCGCATTTTTTCGTCCACCACTACCGACGGCGCTTCTTCGACCAATTTTTGATGCCGCCGCTGTAACGAACATTCGCGCTCGCCGAGATGAATGACGTTGCCTTTGTTGTCCGCGAGGATTTGAAATTCGATATGCCGCACGCCCGTCAGCGCCTTTTCAATATACACCGAATCGTCGCCGAACGCGGCAGCCGCTTCACTGTGCGCCCGCGCCAAACTGCTCAACATCGCGTCGCTCGAATCTACGCGCCGCATCCCTTTGCCGCCGCCGCCCGCCGCGGCTTTGATCATCACCGGATAGCCGATTTCGTCCGCCGCTTGCACAATCGCAAAATCGTCGAGCGTATCGTAAACGCCCGGTATCACTGGCGCGCCGACGCGCATCGCCAATTTGCGCGCTGCGACCTTGTTGCCCATCGCCTGAATCGCGCTCGCCGGGGGCCCAATGAACGCAATATCGGCAGCCGTCACCGCGCGCGCAAACTGCGGGTTCTCGGCAAGAAAACCATAACCGGGATGAATCGCATCCGCTTTGGCGCGCAACGCGATTTCGATGATGCGGTCAATCCGCAGATAGCTTTCGCGCGCGGGCGCGGGCCCAATGTTGTACGCTTCGTCGGCGTAACGCACGTGCAGCGCGTTGCGGTCGGCATCCGAATACACCGCGACGGTTTCCACGCCCAACTCGCGACAGGCGCGTAAAATGCGTACGGCGATTTCGCCGCGATTGGCGACGAGGATTTTTTTGAACATTCAAAATTCAAAATTCAAAATTGGAAATTAGAAACTCGCGTTACCTATGTCATTTCGAACGGAGTGAGAAATCTCGTTTGGCACGGGCAGAGATTTCTCGCAAAGACGGCTGCTGCTCAGAAACTTCCAACTGTCATTCTGAAGGGACATGCGATGTAGGCGATGTGCGATGAACTTCATCGCCTACATCGCACATCGCCAGAATCTCTATGCCAAACCAGAGATGCTTCGTCCCAGATGTTTCACTCCGTTCAACAGACAGTTTCTGCAGGTCACGCAGCCCGCGTGGGCTGGGCATCTCGAAATGACATCTCCGCGTTTTGAATTTCTAATTTTGAATTTCCAATTTCTAACTTTGATTTTTCTCCTCTTCCAACACCGTCAGAATATCATCGCGCTCTAACGGCAAATTGATGCCGCGCCAATGCTGCACCCCGTCTGGCTCGTTGCGCGCGTCCCAATAAATTTCCAAGCCGTTGCCATCGGGGTCGTCAAAATACATTGCCCAACTGATGCAGTGGTCTACCGTTGCTACTTTAATTCCCGCATCGGTCAATGCTTTGTATGCCTGTGCGAACGAAACTTTGTCGGGCACTTCGAACGCGACGTGATACAAACCCGTGCCCTCGCGCGGCGGTATCGGCGCATACGCCCCGACATTTTGCAGCGCGACTTCGTGATGAAATTCGCCGCCGCTCAAAAACACGTACGCGTCGCCGACGCGCTCGACGAGTTGCAGCGAAAAAAAGCGCGTATAAAACGCCGTCGCGCGATCCAAGTCACGGACTTTTAAATGTGCATGTCCAATTCTAGTTTGGTAATTCATATTGACGAATGACAAATGACGAATGACAAATGCACAATGACGCTAATATGGTTGTGCATTGTCCATTGTGCATTGTTCATTCACAATGGGATATTCCCATGCTTTTTCGGCGGCAGCGAATCGCGTTTATTTTGCAGCATCTCGAAACCCGAAATCACGCGCGCGCGTGTCAAGCGCGGCTCGATCACGTCGTCCACATATCCCCGCGCGGCGGCGACGTACGGGTTCGAAAATTTTTCGCGATACTCGGCAATCAGTTTGGCGCGCGTCGCTTCGGGGTCGGACGATTTGGCGATTTCATCGCGATAAATCACGTTCACCGCGCCGTCGGGGCCCATCACGGCAATCTCTGCGGTGGGCCACGCAAAATTCAAATCCCCGCGCACGTGTTTGGAATTCATGACACAGTACGCGCCGCCGTACGCTTTGCGCGTAATGACCGTGATCTTGGGCACGGTCGCTTCGCAGTACGCATACAACAATTTCGCGCCGTGCCGAATGATGCCGCCGTGTTCCTGTCCGACGCCGGGGAGAAAACCGGGCACGTCTTCGAGCGTCAAAAGCGGCACGTTGAAACAATCGCAAAAGCGCACAAAGCGCGCGCCCTTGACCGACGCGTTAATGTCCAATACCCCCGCGAGCGCCCTGGGCTGCTGCGCGACGATGCCGATGGGGCGTCCGTTCATGCGTGCGAAACCGACGATGACGTTTTGTGCGAAATGCTCATGAACCTCGAAAAAATCGCCGTCGTCCACAATCCGCTTGATGACTTCTTTCATGTCGTACGGCTCTTTGGGATTGTCGGGCACGATGGTGTCGAGTTCGGGATCGGCGCGCAGCGGCGAATCGGTGGACGTGCGGCGCGGCGGATCTTCGGCATTGTTTTGCGGCAAAAAAGAAAGCAGCACCCGAATCGTGTGCACCGCTTCCTCTTCGTTGTTGGCGGCAAAATGCGCGACGCCGCTCGTACTGTTGTGTACCATCGCGCCGCCAAGCGTTTCGAGCGAAACGTCCTCGTGCGTCACCGCGCGCACGACATCGGGACCCGTGACGAACATGTAACTCGTATCTTTGACCATGACCGTAAAATCGGTCAGCGCGGGAGAATACACCGCGCCGCCCGCACACGGTCCCATGATCGAACTGATTTGGGGAATCACGCCGCTTGCCAACGTATTGAGCAAGAAAATGTCCGCGTAACCGCCGAGCGAAACGACGCCCTCTTGAATGCGCGCGCCGCCCGAATCATTCAGCCCGATAAGGGGCGCGCCATTTTTCATCGCCATCTCCAACAACCGCACAATTTTTTCCGCATGGGCCTCGCCGAGGGAACCGCCAAAGACGGTGAAATCTTGGGAAAAGACATAGACAAGGCGTCCCTCAATCGTACCGTAACCCGTCACGACACCGTCGCCGTAAAACGATTGTTCCTCCGCGCGGTGCTGCGTCACAAAGGCGCCGAGTTCTTGGAAAGAGCCCTCGTCGAGCAAAAGGTCAATCCGTTCGCGCGCGGTGTATTTGCCTTTGGCGTGCTGTTGATCAATGCGTTTTTGTCCGCCGCCCATCAGCGCTTGCTCGCGCATTTGGCGCAGTTCCAAGAGGTTTCCATCGAGAGACATGAGTTACTCCGCTCAATCGAGAACGCCTTGCTCTCGCAAAAAGTTCTCTATATGCAGCACAAATTCTTTTGCGTCTACCAAGACTTCCTGCCCCCTTGATTCGCTAAATTCAACCAGGTCCGAATAATCGGCATCGAGCCGCGCATTAAAGGCATCCCGATAGATTACTGCTAACTCCCGTTCTACAAGTCCTTTATGCGCCAAGTACTGATTGAATGCCGCTTCTACGCCCGAGTGTTTTTTGCGCGTGATGCCCTGGGTGAGGAGCGCTGCGCTTGCTGCCGCAAAGATGGCATAGTATGCGCGGCTAATGGCTTGGCGATACCCGCCTTGGGCTTGGAGCGCTTGCGCGAAACGGAGGTCATCGTGGGCGCGTTCCATTTTTTTCGCGATGAGGGTTTGGATTTCGTCATCCACAATTCGATTCCTTCTGTCATCAACGCTTGATAGAGCGGCTCTCGATATTTGGACATCAATTCGAAACGCGCCTCATCCACGATAAAGTCGCCTAAAAGAACATTGTGCTTGAGATCTATGTCAATCCCCAGAGCGGTTAACGCTCTTCGTTTCTGCGCGTCCAAGTTTCGCACAACGATGCAGACATCAATATCTGACTCGGCATCAAAATCGCCGCGCACTTTCGAGCCATACAAAAACACGCGTTGGATGTCCGCGCCAAATTCCGCGCGCAAACGTTCCACATATTCTCTTAATGCCCGACGTTCTTTTGCCGTCAGATATTTCAATCTATTTTCCTTCATGCGTATTGTTTCAACGTCTCGCGCACTATCACCAGACACATGAGTTACTCCGCCGCTGTTTGCGATTGTTTACGAATCCGTTCCAAAACGCGCGCGGCTTCTTGGATGAAATCTTCGGCGACGCGAATTGATTCTTCCGCCTGTTCAAGCGTGGCGTGAAATTCAGGTTCATAATCAGCATCAAGCCGCAACTGCATGTATTGATTGATCAGAGTTCCATATTTGGGATCGGACAAGCCATGGTGAACGATTTTTTCTCCCACCAACGAAGCGACACCGCGATGTTTGTGCGGGTCAACGCCGATTGCCAAGAGCATCGCTTTACTGGCATAAAACATTGCATAGTATGACTTGGAGATCGTGTCGTTGAGAAACCCACCTTGTAACAATTGCCGCGCGGCAGCAAGTTTGTCCTGCGCCAAGATCATCCGCGTTTCGATGGCTTCTGCTTTGTCTGCTGTCACGTCCCGCCCCTCACTTTCAGGGTGCACCCATACAGGCGCGCCGCGTCGCCGCCAAAGTTCGATTCCTTCTTTCCAGATACTATCGAGTAATGGCGTCCAATGTTGCGTTTCCTCGACACTCATCCACACACTTTGAATGAACGCGCCATATTTCATCAGCAAATCAAAACCGGGCGCATCCAACCGTCGTCCGCTTGCGGGATTGCCATTGACCACTACAAGCACGTCAAGGTCCGAATCGGGTGTGCTGTCCCCGCGCGCTTTTGAGCCGTACAAGACAATGCGTTCGATTTGCCCCGGCAATTTTTTGAGCCAGAAATCCTTGAAGGCGTTCAGCGCGCGTCGTTCTGACGGCGTAAGATGGCGCGCCTGTGGAAACAAGCGCCGCGCTTTTACCTTGCCCTGCGCGCCGCTGCGGGGCGTTTGTCGTACGCGTGGTCGTGTGACTGTCTTCATGAGAACGTCTTGAGAGTTTCGCGCGCGATCACTGTGCGCTGAATTTCGCTCGTGCCCTCATAAATTCGCGTGATCCGCGCGTCGCGGTAATAACGTTCAATCGGCAGCTCTTTGGAATAGCCCATCCCACCATGAATCTGAATCGCGCAATCCGCCGCGAACGTCGCAACTTCACTGGCATACAATTTCGCCATCGAAGCATCGCGCGAATACTTTTCGCCGTTGGTCTTTTTCAACGCCGCGCTGTAGGTCAACAAGCGCGCTGCTTCGATGCGCGTGGCCATGTCGGCGAGCATCCACTGAATCGCTTGAAATTCGCCGATCTTGCTGCCGAATGCTTCGCGTTCTTGCGCATATTTCACCGACGCCTCGAACGCAGCTTGGGCGATGCCCACCGCTTGCGCCGCAATGCCGATGCGCCCCGCGTCGAGAATCGTCATCGCGATTTTGAACCCATCGCCGTCCTGTCCGATGCGTTCACTCGCGGGCACGCGATAATTGTCAAAAAAGAGCTCGCACGTCGCGCTCGCGCGAATGCCAAGTTTCGGTTCCACTTTGCCGCGCGCAAAACCGGGCTGTGTGGTATCAATCATGAACGCGGACGTGCCTTTGTGTTTCAGTTCGGGATTCACGGTTACAAACAATAACACAAAATCGGCGACCGGTCCGCTCGTGACCCACGACTTGCGTCCGTTAATCACGTACGCGTCGCCTTGCGGCACGGCGCGCGTTTTCATGTTGCCCGCGTCACTGCCCGACTGCGGCTCGGTCAACGAATACGCGCCGTTTTTTTTGCCCGACGCGACGGGTTCGAGATATTTTTGTTTCTGCGCTGGCGTGCCAAATTTATAGATGCCGTAGCCGAACAGCGAATTGTTGACCGACATGATGGTACCGTGTGACGCGTCCGCTTTGGAAATCTCCTCCAACGCCAACACATAACACAGCGTATCGAGACCCGCGCCGCCGTACTCGGTCGGAATCTCGATGCCCATCAAACCGAGTTCGCCCATCTTTTTGATGGTCTCGTACGGAAATTCGCCCTTGGCATCGAATTCCGCCGCAACGGGCGCGATTTCTTTTTGCGCAAATTCGCGCGCCAGCTCGCGAATCTGTTGTTGTTCTTCGGTAAGATCAAAATCCATAAGTTTCCCCTCGCTCAGGGTTTGGAAAAACGCTCGGCGCGTGCGACAACTTGACGCGCGGTCTTGATTGCAATTTCCGCATCTTGCCGATTCACGGGGCGCTCGGGCAATTCGCCGGGCTCTGCCGTTGGATAACGTGTCGGCGCGTAGAAACCATTGATGCGCGTAAACTCTGCTTGCAAATCGTCGAACCAATCTGCGGGCAGTAGCGCCGCGAGTATCACAATCTCGTGTGTGAATGGCGCGGTCAGATTTTCGCGGCGCACGATCAAGCCCTTTAGACTCTTTTCAATCGCTTGCTGAGAATGAAAACACGCTTGATTCCAGATTTGATTCTCCCATGCAAGTTCCGCCATACGCAAGTCCTCGCGCGCGCGCTGGATCCAATCCTCAAAATTTTCAATCATCACTTGTTCTCTTTCTTCGGGTGTCAACGGCGGCGGCGGCGCAAAAATTTCAGGATGCCGCGCCCAGAGTACGCGCCCTTTACCCAAAATCTGATCGCGGAAAAATGGTTTCTTGCGTTTGGCTTGCAAGAATTCGTTCGGCGTATAGACAAGTAAATCCAGTGTCACCTGCGGCTTGAGCCAGAGGTACAACTCGCCGATCCGGTCATAAAACCGCGCCGTCGTATTTTGAATCACCGCGAGGTCAAGGTCCGATCCCTCGTCCGTTTTCCCCGCCGCATAAGAGCCAAACACGATCACGCCTTCAATGTCTGGACGCGCGGCAAGCTGCTCGACGATACGTTTTAATTCCGCGTCGAGGGCGCTTTTCTGGTCAATCACCGGCGCGTCAATCATCACGCTTTACACCATTTCGATTGCGACCGCCACCGCTTCCCCCCCCCCCAAACAGGCGGAAGCGATGCCGCGTTTGCCGCCGCGGCGTTTCAATTCATACAGCAGCGTGGTCAAAATGCGCGCGCCGCTCGCGCCAAGCGGATGCCCCAACGCGATCGCGCCGCCGTTCACGTTGACCTTGTCCCAATCCCAACCCAGTTCGCGTCCATCGGCGAGCACTTGCGCGGCGAATGCCTCATTCAACTCGAACAAATCTACGTCGTCGAGTTTCCATGCGAGTTTTTTCAGCAAGCCGCCAATCGCCTCAATCGGCGCCCAAAAGATTTTTTCGGGCGCCATGCCGGACTGGTGATATCCGACCACGCGTGCAAGTGGTCTCAATCCATTGACGACCTCTTGGCTCGCCAGCACTACTGCCGCCGCGCCGTCGGACCAGCCGGGCGCGTTGCCCGCGGTGACCGTGCCTTCGCTTTGAAACACGGGCTTGAGTTTCGCCAATGCTTCGAGCGATGAATCCGCGCGAATGGTCTCATCCGCATCGAAACGTTTCGCGCCGCCCTTGACGGGAATTTCGATGGGCGTGATTTCGTCGCGAAATTTTCCGGCTTGCTGCGCCGCGAACGCGCGCTGATGTGACTGCAATGCGTAGGCGTCTTGTTCTTGACGCGTCACCTCCATTTTCTGCGCGATCAATTCCGCCGCATTGCCCATGTGCCATTTGTGAAACGGATCCGTGAGCGCGTCGAATACGACTGCATCGCGAAATTTCACATCGCCCATGCGCGCGCCGCCGCGCAAGTGATCGCTCAAGTACGGACCGCGCGACATGCTTTCAAAGCCGCCAGCCACAATGACGTTAGCATCACCCGCGCGGAGCATTGCCGCGCCCAGCATCACTGTTTTCAGAGACGAGCCGCATACTTTGTTCACCAGCGTGGCATTGATCGTCTTGGGCAATCCCGCGCCGAGCGCGGCTTGACGCGCGGGCGCTTGCCCTAACCCCGCGCTGACGACATTGCCCAGCAACACTTCGTCAATTTGCTGCGAATTAATCTGCGCGCGGTCGAGCGCGGCGCGGATGGCGTGTGCGCCGAGTTGGGGCGCTGGAATATCTTTGAGGGAACCTTGAAATTTGCCCGTGGGGAGACGGGCGCCGGAAAGCGAATGAGTTACAGGCGGGCGGCGCGGGCGGCGATCGGGCGAATAGAATTCGCGGCAACAACAACACCAAGTCGCTCTACAGCGACTGACATCCCAAAAATGTGACGCACACCCGGCGCCAAAATAAAACGGGGTTACCCCTGTTTACGTTTTTGGTTTTTCCAGCGCGCGCTTGGCGCGTCGCAAACGTTTATACATGCTGTCCACGTCTTGCGCCAAAACACGCGCGCCTGCCGTGGCGGTCATGAAATTTGTGTCGGCGCCCCAGCGCGGGACGACGTGAATGTGCAGGTGATCGCGTAACCCCGCGCCCGCATCCACCCCCTGGTTGATGCCGATATTAAAGCCTCTGGGATGAATTGCCGCGTCGAGAATGTTCATGCTCTGCTTGACCAGCCCATCCATTTCCGCGAGCGTGGCGTCGTCAATTTCGCGATAGTCACCCACATGCGCCACCGGCGCGACCATCAACGCGCCCATCGTGTAGGGATAACGATTGAGCATCACGATCGCGCGTTCACCGCGCACCAGCAGTAGATTTTTCGCGTCATGACGCGGCGCGGCATGAATCGCGCGACAGATAAAACATTCGTCATCTCTGGGCAATTCAAAATACTTGTGCCGCCACGGCGCGTCAATCAACGTCAAACCGCGCGGAAAAGTTTCGCGGAGGATTTTGGGTTTTAAGGACATCGCAAATCACAATTCCTTGATGAGTTCTTCTACTGTCATTCCCGCATCGTTCAAAATACTCTTGAGCACTTTGGGATGCAGAATTTTTGCGCCGTGAAACGGCACGGTCACGCGCCGCTCCGCTGCGTCTTTATAGATTCGATGACTGCCGCTCGAGCGGCTCAACACAAAGCCGCGCTGTTCCAAGACACGGATGATTTCGCGTGCAGTCACACGCGGCAGCGGTTGACTCATACTTGAACCTCAAGCGTCGCCACACTAATCATGTGACTCGTGGGAATGGATTCGCCGCTCGCCACGCGATCTTCCAAGTGCAGGCGAATTGCGTCTTCAATATTGGCTAGAGTCTCTTCGTATGTGTCGCCTTGGGTATAACATCCTTGCAAATCAGGACAAAACGCAAAGTAACCGTCCTCATCTTTTTCAATCACGATGGGCAAAACAAATTTTGTCATTTACGCGTTCCTTTCTCATACACTTCCGGATTCACACACGTCGGCAGTTTTTCGCCGGTCACGCCTGCAATCAAATTTTTTGCCGCCATCACCGCCATCTTGCCGCGCGTGATAATGGACGCGCTGGCAATGTGCGGCACGATGAGACAATTGTCGAGCGTGTGGAGTGGACTGTCCATCGGCAGTGGTTCGGGTTCGGTCACGTCCAACGCCGCGCCGCGAATTTTGCCCGACGATAACGCGTCGTACAACGCGACGGGATCGATCAACGGACCGCGCGCGGTATTGATAACGATTGCGGACGGTTTCATTTTGGCGAACACATCGGCGTTGAACAAGTGATACGACGTCGGATTCAAATCGGTGTGAATCGAAACGAAATCCGATTTGCGCAGCAGCGTGTCCATGTCCGCGTACGTCACGCCCATGCTCTGTTCCAAATCCTCGCGGCGATATTGGTCGTAATACAATACGTGCATTCCAAAACCGCTCGCGCGTTTTGCCATCGCCTGCCCGATGCGTCCGAAACCGACCAGTCCCAACGTCGCACCGTGAATGTCCACGCCCGTCAAAAGTTTCGGACCCCACGTTTTCCATTTCCCCGCGCGACAATAGTCCGCGCCCTGCACGATATTGCGCGCGCTCGCCATCAACAGCGCGAACGCGAAATCGGCGGTCGTGTCGGTCAGCACGCCAGGCGTATTGCCGATGGGCAGCCCGCGCGCCGTCGCGGCGGGAATATCAATGTTGTCGAACCCGACCGCGTAATTCGACACAACGCGAAGTTGTGGATTCAGGTCCATCAATTCCGCGTCAATCTTGTCCGTGAGCAATGAAAGCAAGCCGACCTTGTCCTGGATTTTTTCGAGCAGCACAGGACGCGGCGGCGGCAGTTCATCCTGCCACACCTCGGCGTCGAATGCTTCGAGGACGAGAGCGAGTCCTTCATCAGGAATAAGGCGCGAGACGAATACTTTTTCTTTCATTTAATCCTCGTGGATTGGGAAATTGGGTGATTCGGTGATTAGCAACATCCTATTATGGCGAAAAAACTAGAGTTGAAAAGTTGCGGACAGCGGATTGGAAAACGGATGAGCGGATGGATGCGCGCCTATCCGTTTATCCGCTTTCATCATCCGTTGGCAGTTCCCCCCGCGCACGGGTCGTGCAGATTGCAATGGGGAAAGTTGGATATGCTGAGTTTGCTTTGTATGAAGTGAATCGTCTCATGGGCGTTGTGGCTACTGATATTGGTGGATTGCTTTACGTGCAATGAGACTAACCCACCAAATAGAATCCTTTAACAGAGTCTGGAGGTCTTGGCGAGCCAACGGATTATCACTCCAACCTCCTGCTAGAGCGAATGGCGCTAATACACGTTTATCTGCTTTGTCGCTAATCGCATAAAGATGAATCATTTCATATACCTGGTCATTGTTTCTCGCGACAGCACCGATAAATTTTCCAAATTCTTCTGCATACTTGTCTGCGCCTGGAAATGCACGGCGAGTTTTTAGCCAATTACACATACCTGGCCATGATGGCCAGTTCGGGCTTATCTTGAGCGTATAAGGGACAATTTCAGATCTTAACAATCCAAGGCGATCTTCCTTGTAAGAAGCCATGTACAAATCGAGCAAGTGGCAAACCGATTCGACAAGATCCCTTGCTTGCTCTGTTACAAATCTGAGATTTCTCAGTTCGGAGAGACATTGAACTGCGAGAGCTACATTCCAGGGTGGACGCGAAAGAATTGTATCAGAGCGCGGACGATAAACTTCGATTCTTAAAAAGTCTATTAGTTGTCCTGCAAACTTTTCGTTAATTGAGCTACAAATAAGGCGAAGGACCTCATGCCAGCTTTGATCCTCCCAATGTTTTCTATAAACATCTTCCTTTAGTTGATCAATCGTCATCTCTTTTGTCTTTTCAAACCTCCAAACAAATGCCCACGCGCAAAAATATTCCAAGAATGCACGATGCACAAACCCGTACAAATTCGCGCCATACAGAGAGAGAATAAAATTCCGCTCGCGGAATTGCTCAATCATCGCCCGCGCAATTTTCGTCGCGTCGGCGGGTGATTGATTGTAGCGTTCCTTCAAATACGCTTCAAACTCGGCTTGCAGTTCGTCGCGATGAATATAGTTCCCCGCTAGTCCGCCTTCGCCGTTCTGCATTCGATATGCCAAACGCCGCAGCAATTCCTTTTTGTCGTCTTCGCCAATGAAATCATGCTGAATGCGTTTGTCTTGCAGGTGCTTGTTCACATCCCAGTGCTGAATCAACACGCTCGCCGCGTGGTCATACAATTTCCACCGTTCGCGCGGCAGTTCCTGATGCTTGCCGATGATTGCCATAATTGTCAGCAGCATCGGGTTGCCTGCGAGTTGGCGAATGGAGGGCGATTCCTTGAAGGCACGCAAAATGCGTTCGCGGCGTTCCTTTGCCTCGTCGGGACGTTCCGCGAGTGCGAGTCCATACCAACGGTTGACAAATGTCGCTACCTGTTTTTCGTCAAGGTCTTGGAGCGTGAAATGTTCGAAATGCGCGTCGGATAAATTCTTGCGCCGATAGCCAATCACACGGCTCGTGACAAGAATGCGCGCTTTTGGATAATCTGACGCGAACGCGACGATTTGCTGTGTGATGTGATCGCGCAACGGCGGATCAAAAATTTCGTCCAATCCATCAAAGACCACGACTGCTCGTCCATCGTTTTTCAAGAATTGTTTCAGCGCCGCCGCGTTGAGATGCCATCCTTCCGTCTTGCCGAGATATTCCAAGAATTCAAAAAAGGTTTCATATTTATTTTCCGCGCGCAATGCAACAAAGTTGCGCAGTTCAATCAACAGCGGCAAATAATTTTCAAATTGCTTTGCCCACGTCATCCGCCGTGTTGCACTCTCGCTTCTCGACGCGCTGTCTTTTAGCGCCTCTCGATTCTCGTTTCTCGATTCTCGTTTCTCGTCTCTCTCCCCCTCCGCTACCATCGCTTCTCGCGTCGCATCCAAAATCGAATGGAACGCGCCGTCGGGATCGAGAATCGAAAGCAGCACAAAGCGTGCGAGCGTGGACTTGCCCGAACCCGGATCGCCCAGAATGAGAATGCGATTCGCCGTCGCATCGGTCAACACATCCAACACCGGACGCGACGGTTTTTCAAAATACGCTTCCCGCGCGCGTCGAATGTCGTCTAGCGCCACACCTTCGGGCAAATCATCCGCATGGATTTCCTTTTCTTGCTCTAGTTTCGCCCATACCTCTTTCGGGAGTTCGACCGGCGGCGGATTTTCGCGCACGTTTTGTTCCACAAAGACCGAGCGCAATTGAATTTGCAGATATTCTTCGCGCTGCGGCGGCGTCAGCCCTTCCAGCGCAATCACACCATAGCGGCGGCGCATCGCATTGAAATACGCGTCGCGGTCAAATTGCGGGATGTTCGCGCCCGTTGAAATATAACCGTGTTGTTTTTCCCAATTGTGAATTGCCTCTGCGACTTTGCGCGCCAAATCATCAGGCGTTGTGAAATGATCGGCAAGATGGTGTGCGCTCGCGTCGTTACGCAAGCGCTCAATTTGCGTCGTGTCTTTGTCAATAAATTTCCGCGCCCACGGTTGGTCGTCGCTCGCCAAAAAGATAAAACACGGTTTGCTCGATTTCACCGCTCGGCGATATTCCATTTCCGTAACCGAAAACTTTTGCGGATTATTTTCGGTGGGAATCCAGCCATACCGCCACGCGTAAATGCCAATGTGAATGTCGCACGCGGCAACATCGGCAAGACATTTTTCCACAGGGCGTTCGTCGGACGCGACGTAATATTCCATCGCCACATCCTCATGCCCCATGCGCCGAATCACGCGCTCGACTTGCGCGCGATAGTCTTGCAAATCGAGAAACGTGGAAGAGACGTAGATTTTTGCCATGTTCGCGGTAGAGACCTCGAAGGTTTTCCAGCAACGCTGCTATTCGAGTCGCGTTCTCGGTCAAAAACCTTCGAGGTCTTGCTCGTCGCGTCAAATCATACCACCAAATTCCAACTTTTTTCACAGCATACAGTAAATGTTGAAAACCATTGAGGAAAAATTGCGCGCAATCTGAGGTTATGCTAGAATAGCGCCGTCGCAGAGTTCTGACTCCCACGCCAATGCCGTTTAAACTACGTCCTTCTTGTGCAAACTGTGGACAATCTGTGGACCAACCTGGCAACACGTACTGCAGCAATCGCTGCCAACAGGAATTCCAGCACAAGCAGTGGATTGATGAGTGGTTCGCAGGAATAATAGATGGGCTTGAAGGAGTCGGGCCTTCAAAACATATACGACGTTATTTGATAGAGACGCGCGGCGAAGTCTGTGAAATATGTGGATGGGCAGAAGTCAATCCAAATACAGGAACGATTCCACTTCATCTCGACCATATTGATGGCAATTGGCGCAATAACCGTCCTGAAAATGTTCGCTTGCTCTGTCCGAATCATCACGCGTTGACTTCAACATACGGCTCACAAAATCGCGGAAGCGGGAGACCGTTTATCGTTTACAAAAAACTTATAGGGGAGTAGGCTAGTTGGTAAACTATCCGTCTCCAAAATGGAAGTCCAGGGTTCAATTCCCTGCTCCCCTGCCATACGACGACGCACCAGAAAATTTCTGGTGCGTCGTTTTTTGTTTGGCGTTCTCTCCCCTCTCCCCATAGGAGAGGGGTCGGGGGTGAGGTCAGCCGTGATAAACCAAATACAATTTGCCGATTTGGATGATGGAACCGGCTGTGAGGTCTAAAGGTTCGCCGGACTGGAGACGATGGCGATTGAGCCACGTCCCGTTCGCCGAACCTAAATCTTCGATTTGCCAATGTCCATACCAGACCAAGCGCGCGTGCCGCCGCGAAACACCCGCGCCCGAAGTCCCGCCAAACGGCGCCAAATCAATGTCCGGCTTCCAATCGTTCTGCGGGTCGGAGCGACCAATTACCAGTTCCACTTGAAGGGGTACGGTCAGCGTGTATTGATTCAGCGTGAGCTTGGGTGCGACGAGTTCCGGTGCATCAAATGGAGCGGTCTGATCGAGTGAGGTCCCGCAAAATTCGCAGACCGTGTTATAGGCAAGATTACGGCGTTCACAGCTGGGACACAATTTTACGTGCGGCATACGTGATTTCAAACGCGCATTATTTCCAACGAGCTTTTTAGGCGCAGCTACGCCGATTTGTCAGGAACGACGACCACGCGAAAACCTACATAGTCATAGCGATTCTCGGGATTGAAATGGGTGCGGTCCGCCGCGCGTACATGATCTTGATCGCTGAACCATGCCCCACCGCGCAGTGCTTTGTAATATCCCGTTTCCGGTCCTTGCGGGTTTTCACTGACGCGTTCCGCGTAATAGTCGGGTTTATACCAATCGTTCACCCATTCCCACACATTCCCCGCCATGTCCCACGCCCCGTATGGACTGGCGCCCGCCGCGAAACCATCCACCGGCGTCGTGCCCGAAATTTTTGCTTCGGCGCTGTTGAGACGGTGCGCGTCAAAATCATTGCCCCACGGATAAATGCGCCCGTCCGTACCGCGCGCGGCTTTTTCCCATTCCGCTTCTGTTGGCAGGCGCACCTCTTTGCCGGTCACGTCACTCGCCCACCGACAAAAGACCAATGCGTCGAACCAACTTGTATTGACAATCGGATGCGAGCTCTTTTGCGGAAAATCAAACGGCACCGGGCGATTTGTCGCGTCGGTGAAAATGGTGAACTGGGCAACGGTGATCGGATATTTTGAAATCCAATACTCTGCCAACGTGACCTGATTCTGCGGCAATTCATCCGGCTGCGCGTGTCGGTCCGCTCTCGGGTCGCTGCCCAGCAAAAAATTCCCTGCGGGCACCCGCACAAATTCGACAAAAGTGCCCAGCCCTAACTGCATACGCAAAATCCCGCGCACAATCGAAACCGCCAACTTGCGTTTTGGCGGGAGAATTTGTGTGGGTTCGGTCACGAGTTCCACGGGCTTGGGCTGCGGTGGGCGCACGATCCCGCGCGCCGCTAAAAGCCCCGTCGGGGTTTGCTTGAGGCGCGAAATTTCAAAATCATCGTCCGGTTCTTGGACCGCGACCGGCTCGGGTTTGTCGGACTGGGGTCCGACCTCGGCAACGGGCTCCAGTTCCGGTTCGGACGCGGGCGGAGGGGGGGGTGAGGGGGGGGCGGCGACGGCGTGCAGCGGGACCGGCTCTACCTTTGGCGCATCCATGAAACGCGACGGTGAAAAGCCGAATGCTTGCAGCATGTCGTTGGCAGTCTGATACCGCTGCTGCGGGTACAAGCCCATCGCTTTTTCAATAATGGCTTCGGCGCCAAAGCTGACATTGGGATTGATGTCCCGCACGCTGCGCCACGCATCTGGATGGAGCAAGCGCACATGCACATCGGACGGCGGCTTGCCTGCCAACAAGGTGTACAGCGTCGCCCCTAACGCGTAAATGTCCGTGCGCGGATCGGTATGCCCCACTTCGCGCGAGTATTGTTCGAGCGGCGCGTATTCGGGTGTGCCGACGCCGCGCAAAAGCGTGAGCGTGCTCGGTTGCCCCGGATCAAACAATTTCACCAGACCAAAATCCACCAAAACGATGCGATCGTCGGGCGTGAGAATCAAATTGTGCGGTTTGATGTCGCGATGAATGATATTGTGCGCGTGCAAATAGATGAGCGCATCGAGAATTTGGCGCGTCCAATTCAATACCACTGCTTCGGGCTGGGCGCCGCGTTCTTGAACGAGGCGGTGCAAATTTTCGCCCTCGACCAAATCCATCACGATGTATTCACTATCGCCGACGGAAAAAAAATCATAGATGTGCGGCAGGTTCGGATGGCTGGCTTGCGCCAAGGTTTGCGCTTCACGCCGAAATTGCGCGCGCGCTTGCGCCATGCCCTGCGCGCTGCCGTTCGGGTCCGGCGTCCGTTCCTTGAGCGCCACCGCGCGTCCCAGCGTCATGTCCTGCGCGCGATACACCGCGCCCATGCCGCCTTGACCGAGCATAGCCAAGATTTCGTAGCGTTCATTCAACAAATGTCCGGGTGCTAGCGCCATCTCAAATCATTCGGATCCGGCATCGCAGTTGACGACGATGCTGCTGATATTATCTGCGCCGCCCGCCAGATTCGCCCAGTTGACCAACTCGGCGCAAGCTTGCTGCGGGTCCGGCGTGTGTGCTAGAACATTTTGCATCTCGGCATCCCGCACCATTTCCCACAATCCGTCACTGCACAAGAGCATACGATCGCCGGGCTCCAATTCCAGTGCGCGGTCGCCTTCGGGAAAAATATCCGGGTCCAAATTCACATCCCCCAGACTGCGCAAAATGAGATTGCGCTGCGGGTGCAGGTAGGCTTCTTCCGGTGAGAGTACGCCGTTTGCGACGAGCGCGGCGACATACGAATGATCGCGGGTGAGCGGAGAAAAGACGCCGCGCCGGTACAAATAAGTCCGACTGTCGCCGATATTGACCACATACGCGCGCCCATTGAAAATCAACGCGGCGGTCAACGTGGCGCCGGATTGCAAATTGTGATCGCTTTGGTATTGCAGCAAGCGTGCATTCGCGGCGGCGACGCCCGCAAGGATTTCCGCGCGTATCGTTTCATCGCTTAACGCGGTCTCATTCCAAAGCGGCAAGAGCAAGCGCGTGACCCATTCGTGCGTCAAAGTTTGCAAACAGAGCCGACTCGCAATTTCCCCCGCCGCGGCGCCCCCTACGCCATCGGCAATCATGAACGCGCCGAGCGCTGCTCCACGCGCATCATGCGCGGCAAAGGTTACGGCAGCCAAACTATCTTCATTCGGCTCGCCGAGCGCGCCGCGTTTCAAACCGGGATCGGTTTGCATCCCGAACGTGAAACGCAGCAAGGGCATGGCAGCTTGGGTTGACATGTGATGCTCGTCAGGCGTGAGCGTATAGCTGCATCCGTCAATGACAAAACTGGACGGCGGCAACGTGCGCAGTTCAGAAGGAGCGCGCCGTTCGATCAGTTGCAGCAAATTCGGCTCCGGCAGTTCCGACCCGCAAAAGCCGCACTCGGACGCATTGCCTTCATTTTCGACGTTGCACACCGGACAAGGACGGACGGGCGCGACAGCATAGAGGTTCATCGTTTCGCTGCCAGAGACAAACGCGACAATCGTGTAGCGATCCAGCAGCGTCGTGCCCGGAACGAGGGGCTCAAATGATTCAGAATAACCTGCAATCGGGGTTTGCGTTTCGTTAGACATCTTCAGTCCCAAACAATAAAAACCTCAAGGTCTGGATGACTTGCCCCCCGGATTGTCACATACAGGAACGTGGCTATTCTAGCATGAATGCGAGCGATTTGTTAAGATAGGCAAAATAAAAGATCCAAAATCCGACCTAACATGGCGGCAATACAATGGACAATGCAGAATGCACAATGGACAACAATAATCCAACGAACTAGCCAACCATCGCACTATCACTATCGCACTATCCACTATCGCACAATGAAAAGGAATTGAAAATGAAAATTCGGTTACGTCATCTGAGTGTATTGTTTTTGGTGCTGAGCGTTTTTGTATTGGGTTTGACCGGCGGCGTGATGCTGGACCGTTACATCATGGTCGCCAGCGCGGCTGCGCCGGGGGCAGATTCGCGTCCGAATACCGATTTGGTGCTGGAAGCATGGCGCTTGATTGATAGTCATTACGTTGACCGCGCGGCAATCGAACAAACGCGTTTGACATACGGTGCACTCACCGGCATGGTGGACGCGTTGGGCGATACAGGACATTCGACGTTTCTCACACCCGAAATGCTCGAGCAGCATCAAAGTTATACCGCCGGTTCGTTTGAAGGCATCGGCGCGCAAGTGGAAAAGCGCGGTGATCACATCGTCATTGTCGCGCCGATGGACGATTCGCCCGCGCTCAAAGCGGGCTTGAAACCCGGCGATGCAATCTTGAAAGTGGACGACGAGGACATGACGGGCAAGAGCGTGCAGGATGTCATCAACAAAATTCTCGGTCCCGCCGGAACGCAAGTGAAATTGACGATTATGGACGCGCACGATGGTTCGCAGCGCGAATTGACTCTCACCCGCGCGAAAATTATTGTGAACAATGTTTCGTGGGCGCGCGTCCCGGGCACCGCCATCGCCGTCGTGCGCATCACCGGCTTTAGCGACAAGGTCGGCGACGGCTTGAAAAAAGCATTGACGGAAATCAGGCAGCAAAAAATGTCCGGCGTGATTTTGGATTTGCGCAACAACCCCGGCGGTCTGTTGAGTGAAGCCGTCGCGACCACGAGTCAATTTTTGGACCAAGGTGATGTGCTGCTGGAAAAAGACGCGCAAGGGGGAATTGAGCACGTACGAGTCGAATCCGGCGGACTCGCGACGGATTTGCCGCTGGCGGTGTTGATCAATTACGGGAGCGCGAGCGCGTCGGAAATTGTCGCGGGCGCGCTGCAAGACGCGGGACGCGCGAAATTGATCGGGGAAACTACGTTTGGCACGGGCACGGTGCTGAACACGTTTCGGTTATCGGATGGTTCTGCGATGCTTTTGGCGACGAGCGAGTGGCTGACGCCGAACGGGCGCGTGATCTGGCATCGTGGTGTCAAGCCCGATGATAAAGTTTCACTGCCCGCGGGTGTATCGCCGCTTACGCCCGCTGTCTTGAAAACGCAAAGCGAACGCGATTTCCAAGCGAGCCGCGATTTGCAAATGCAGCGCGCGGTGAATTGGCTGACCTGCGCGCAAAGTGAATGCGCGACGGGAGCGCACGCCTTTCCCGGCAAAGATGAAGTGGGGCCATGAGTACGAAAATTCCTCGAGAAACTTTCTGTGGTTAAAGCGCAGTTGGACTGCGCGTAATCAGACAGCAGTCCAACTGCCTACGAACAGCGTTGTAAATGTTAAAGTGCAGTTGGACTGCGCGTAACCGGACGGCAGTCCAACTGCCTACAAACAGCTAGGGATTTTTTGCGGCTTGCCATTTTCGCAAGCCGATGTATTCTGTACCCGGAAAGGAGAAACAGCCGATGAAATTATGGCTCAGTTTAGGTTTGGTGTTCAGCGCACTATGGCTTGCCATCCCTACCGCGCACGCCGACTCTCCCGTGAATTCCGAACCCGCGACCGCGTCGTACATCAACGGTCAACCCCAAACCATCCCCGCAAATTCGACCCAGTGGTATAAATTCGATTATGCGGGCGACAAATCGCTGATTACGATTTTGATGCCGCACGGCACAAACAGTTTGGTCGAATTCAACGTGTTCACGCCGGAGCAAGCGCAGAGTTGGTGGGAACCGCAAACCAAACCGATCGGACGCGGCACGCCGTATTCGATTGATTGCGCGTCGGGTAAAGAGGTGTACTGGGGCGAGTGCAAGTCCGCAGATTTGAAATGGAAAGGACAGTTTATTTTCCCCGGCACGTTCTATGTTCAAGTGGTCAATTACAACACCGGTACTGCGAATTTTACATTGACGATTCAAGGCACAGGCGTGAGCGTTGGACCTGGAGCGCCCAGCAGCGCGCCCGCACCCAAGCCACTGCTGCCCGTCACAGGCGGCGTGTGGCAAAACGCGCCCGTTCCTGACAGGCTATTCCCCCAATTCAGACGCGAATGAATGAAAAAACGACGGACAAAATCATCCGTCGTTTTTTTGTGTGCCGCATACGGGATTCGGACCCGTGTTTCGGCCTTGAGAGGGCCGCGTCCTAGTCCCCTAGACGAATGCGGCGAATTACGCGCCGATTATAGCATGGCTTGGAGTTTTATCAACATGCGCCCAGGGCAAACACATTCTCCAAGATTTGGAAATTTTCGGCACAATCATTATAATGCAAATCGAAATCTTGAATGCCACCTTAGCTCAGTCGGTGGAGCAAGCGTTTCGTAAACGCTAGGTCGTGAGTTCGAGTCTCACAGGTGGCTCTGGGAAAATGACGCCGCGCTCGCTGTCACGCGCGGCGTTTTCTTTTGCCCTGCCGCGCCCAAAACCAATTTGGCGATTCTGCGAGGGATAGTTTATAGTAGGACGCGTCGTGTAAGACGAATGGCGAACATGATTCGCAACAATTCCGTCCTACCTGTTCGGCGGATGACAAGTGACGCGCAGATTTTCCTGTCACCTGTCACCGAGCATGCCCGAGTACGGCGAAGGGGCACTCGGCATATTTTCAGGAGAATTTTCGTGAAACAAGTTTTGGCAATCGCTGCCGCATTCGCGGTGTTGTTCATTCTCACCATGACGCTTGGCGTCGCTCAAGCCAACCCGCCCGCGGCGTATGCACCCCAAGCAACCGACACTGTAACACCCACCGCCACGCCAACCGAGCCGGCAACGGCAACCCCAACCGCCACCGCTACCGCGACGACAGACCCTTGCACCGTTAATCCTGCCAAACCCAATCTTGTCGCGCCGAAACGGAATGCCACGCTGGCATCAAATACAGTCACCTTCAAGTGGAAAAATCTAGACTGTATCAAACGCTATCGCGTGGATGTGCGGCGCGGTTCCCCGAACGGTCCTAAAGTTTGGTCGCGTGGAACAAAAAACAATCAAATTGCCGCGTCCGGACTCGTGCGCGGCTATACGTATTTTTGGAAAGTGCGGGCTTGCACCACTTTGGGTCTGTGCACGTGGTCCAAAGTTTGGTCATTCACTCTACCCAAGTCCGCGCCGCCTCCCACCAAAACGCCGACGCCGGGGGCGACGACCAGTGCCACACCGGTTCCTTCCGGCGATCCGCCGCCGCAAATCGCGGTCTATAAAGGCGACGGCGTCTATTTGAATAGTGACCCGAACGCGTTATATCGCTTTAGCTGCGGTCCCGATGGCTGGGCGCAATTCCGTCAAAGCTTGACGATGTATCACATCGGACTGTGGTTCACCCCGAATGAGCGCATCAATTTTTCGCGTTTGGATTTCAACTTGGGAACCGTCGTGCAAACGGGAACGTTATATGCCAACAGCAGCGGCTATGTTTCCTACAACGTAGATACGAGCTCCTGGACGCCCGCGCATCACTATCACATGATCTTTGACGGCGCGACGAGCGGCATCCAGCGGTGCGGGCACTTTGATGTGATTCCCAACACCGCGCCCGAAAGCAAAACGATACATGCACCCCATACTCAAGCCGAGTGGCAGTTGTTAGAGGAACGGATGCACGCACATCCATAACCAAGCCGCAAGCGCCGCCGCCATTTGGCGGCGCTTGTTGTACGCGCTCTTGCATGATAACGGTTTCTGTAATCATCCCCGCCTACAACGCCGCGCGCACGTTACCGCAAACGCTTGCCGCGCTGTCGCCCCCCCCTCACCCCCCCCTTGAAATCATCGTGGTGGATGATGGTTCGTCCGACGATACGGCGCACATCGCCAAAGCCAATGGCGCGCATGTGCTGCGACACGAACAGAACATCGGCGCGGCGGCGGCAAAAAATCGCGGCGCGCAAATGGCAACGGGCGACATTTTGTTCTTTACCGACGCGGACATTGTGCCGCCACGCGGTGCTGTGGAACGCATCGCCGCCGTGTTTCAAGCCGACGAATTGGACGGCATCGTCGGACTGTTGGACGAAAACATTCCACACGCGAATTGGGCGAGTCAATTCAAAAATCTGTGGATGAATTTTACCTACGCGCGGTTCGCCGGGATGGAGCGCATTGGCTTGTTTTACACGAGCGTCGCCGCGATGCGCCGCGCCGTGTTTTTGGAGCTTGGCGGTTTCGACGAAAACTATCGCCGCGCCAGCATTGCCGAAGATACGGAATTCGGACAGCGCGCGTGGGGCCGCGGCGCGCGGATTCGGTTAGAGCCGGAGCTGCGCGTGGTGCATCTCAAAGCATATACACTCGGAAATGTCTTGGGCGAAGATTATCACCGCGCGCGTGCGTTGACGCTGATGCGATTGCGGAAACGCAACGCCCCATTTTTCACCAGCGTGCCGTTTTTTTACCAACTCGCCGTCCCGACAATTTATCTCACGGTTATCTTCTCGCTTGCCGCGCTCGTTTTGCAAAACAGCGTGCTGGGCGTGATTGCCCTCGCTGGCCTGTGCATTTTTTCCGCGCTCAATTTTTCCCTGCTGCAATTTCTCGCGCAAAAACGCGGCGTGTGGTTTGCCCTGCGCGCTGCCTTCTTTCTCCCATTGGATGTTTTTGTCGTCGGTCTCGGCATGTTGCGCGCGTTCCTCGATTTTCCGCGCGGGATTCGTTACTGATAACTGGAGACTGGAAACTGATCACTGATGACTGATCACTGGTCACTGATCACTGATCACTGATACCGGACCCATGAGCAAGCAAGACGAAATTGATTACGTCAAAAATACGGGTGGGCTTGACCGCATCTGGTTGAATGAAAAGCCGTTTCGCGGCGCGAACAACGTCGAGTCCGCGCGGCTGTTACGCGACTTGGCGGCGATGGTCGAATTGTTGGATTTGCCGGACGGCGCGCGCGTGTTGGACGTGGGTTGCGGTCCGGGGTGGACGAGCGCATTTCTCGCGCGCATGGGTTACGTCGTCACCGGCTTGGATCTCGCGCCGGATATGATCACGCTAGCCGAACGCCGCGCGGCGCGTGAAGGGGTGAGCGAACGCTGTACGTTCCGCGTTGCCGACAGTGAGCAGCTTGACTTTGCGCCGGAATTTGACGCAGTGTTGGTGTATGACACGCTGCACCACACCCAGCGCGAAGACGCGGTGCTGCAAAATTGTTTTCGCGCATTAAAAGCGGGCGGCAAGCTCGTGCTGGCAGAACCGGGTTTTTTGCACGGACGGCGCGCGCAAAATGTGACAGAAGAATTGGGCGTCACCGAACGCGGTTTTGATCCGCGCGCGTTGAAAAGAACTTTGACGCGCGTGGGGTTCCACGACATTCGCCATTACGTGCCGACGTATCGTGCGTTCATGCCTTCGCCGTTTGCCGCCCTCAGGACCGCGTTGTATGACCTCGCGTATTATTTCGTCATTGCCAACACACACCTGCAAGTGTGGCTCGTCGCGCACAAGTGAGTTGTGTAGTAACGAATTTATTCGTTGATAGGGGCGAATGAATTCGTCACTACGATGTGTGGCTCGTCGCGCACAAGTGAATTGGGTAGTAACGAATTTATTCGTTGACAGGGGCGAATGAATTCGTCACTACGATGCGCTTGTGATTTTTTTATCTTTTTCCGCCAATCCATTCGACAAAGCAAAATGAATTGGGTACAATAGCGTAACCCTACATGAGCAATGTAAAACACTATATCCTTTTTGATTCCGGCTGCGCGCAGTGTACGGATGTCGCTGCCGCGATTGAAAAAGAAAGCTCCGGCGCATTACTGGGCATGAGTCTCTACGCGCCCGAAGCAAAACAATTGCTCGACCGCGCGCGCCCCGGTTGGAAATTCGAGCCGACCCTTTTGGAAGTGGACGGAGAACACGTGCGCGCATTTACGGGCTTGCAGATGCGCACGCATCTGGTGACATTTCTCAACCCACTGCAACTCTTGAAAATCGCGCGCGTCGTCCAACAAGCCGGGATTCCGCTGTTGGGCGCTTTCGAGGCGCACGAACCGCATCCGGCTGAAACCGGGACCGTCGAAACACAAGCCGCGCAGCTCGCCGAAGCATTGCAATCCGAATTGCCCGACGGTTTCGCGTATACAAAAGACGGACCTGAACTGGGAATGGTCTCGCCCGTTGCAAAGCTGACCACGACCAAGGGCAAACTGATTCGTTTGAACGACGGCGCGGACGACAATACTATTCTTCTGTTTCTCTCGACGACCTGCGGATATTGCCGCAAGGTCGCGCCCTATCTAGCGCCGTTTGCAACAGAAGCGCCGGAGAAACTCGTGTTAGTTTTTAGCACCGTCGAGGCGGACCAACTGCGCGCGTTCGTCAAAGAATTCAAACTCGGCAAAATTCCGCTGGTGATTTCGCCCGAAACGCGTTCCGCCTTTGGCGTCGTCGGCGTGCCGTACGGATTTGCGCTCGACGCGATGGGAACGATTCGCGGCAAAGGCATCGTCAACAACAACTGGCATCTCGATAGTCTGGCGAACACATTTTACGTGAGCGTCGAAGCGTTGAAGCAGGCTTTGGCTTCGCGGAAAGAAGATAAAGTGGTTGTGTCGTAAGATTGAAAAGGAAACAATTATGCCAAAACTAATTGCGCTCCAGCCGCGCGATGAATATCGCCTTTGGCTCAAATTCTCGGATGGAGTCGAAGGAGTGGTAGATTTGTCGTACCTCGTCGGTCACGGCGTATTTGCATTGTGGAATGATTACGCCGAATTTCAAAAGGCGGCGATTGGTTCAAGCGGTGAAATCGTTTGGAACGACCAAGTAGATTTGGACAGCATCGCGCTGTATCTCAAAATTACAGGCAAACAGCCAAGCGACATTTTTCCTAAACTCCGCGCACTGATGGAACATGCCTGAAGCCGCTTCTTTGGCATCACGATCAAGATTTTTCGGGAAGAACATCCACCACCCCATTTCCATGCCGAGTATGGTGAATACGAGGCACTGATTTCGATTCAATCTCTGACCGTGATTGATGGAAATCTACCGTCGCGCCCACTTGGGATGGTCATTGAGTGGGCGTCAGAGCATCGAGGAGAGCTCGCTGATTTGTGGGAGCGGGCAATCCATCACCAACCCATGTTCAAAATCCCGCCATTGAGATAGGAGTTGTTGTGAGCAAACTGAACTACTTACCCTTCGCCAAGCGCGTGTTGTGGAAAAAAGGCGCGTCGCCGCTGTACTTTGTCTTGTTCATCACCAAAAACTGCAACGCGCGCTGCGGACACTGCCTGCTCGGTTCGCACGAGCGGCACACCGGCGAATTGACGATTGACGAAATCGAAAAGGTCAGTGCGTCCATGGACCCGATGATCTTTTTCACGCCGACCGGGGGTGAACCGTTCTTGCGCAAAGACATTCCCGAAATCGTCAAAATGTTCCACAAGAACGCCAAAGCGTTGAACGTCGGCATTCCGACGAACGGCTCGCTGACGAGTCGCGTCGTGGACGGCGCACGCGAAATGCTCGACGATTGTCCCGACTTGGACTTGCACATTGACATTTCGATTGACGGCGTGGAAGACGATCACGACAAATTTCGCGGGTTCAAGGGTTTGTTCGACCGCGCGATTCGCACGTATCGCGAATTGCGCATTCTCGAAAAGTATTACCCGAATTTTTCGACGTGCATTCAAATCGCGGTCAGCGCGTACAATCACGAAAAACTCGACGAGATTTACGATTACCTGCGGACGTACGTCGGAGTCAACACCGTTTTCACCTTGCTCTTGCGCGGCGGTCCCAAAGACCCCGGCGCGAAATACACCCCGCCCATTGACCCAAAAGCCAATCAATTCGACGTGGACAATTACTACAATTTCCACGAACGTCTCGAAGCCGACAATCGCTCGCGCGAACTGACGGGCTATTACAAATTGCCGTTCGGCGATTTCATCAACGCCAAGCGCATCATTCGCCCAAAACTCATCACCAAGATGACCAAAGAGCGCCGCTATCAAATTCCGTGCTACGCGGGTTCGCTCGGCGGCGCCATGTACGCGGACGGCTCGGTGCTGGCGTGCGAATTGCTCGACGAAAAAATTCTCGGCAACGTGCGCGATTACGATTACGATTTCAAGAAAATCTGGCAGTCGCAAAAAGCCGACGAAGTGCGCAAGTGGATCAGCGAGACAAAATGCTATTGCACATATGAATGTTTCTTGACGGTCAACATTTTGTTCAACCCGCTGATGTATCCCGTGATTCTGCGCGAGTGGGCTGGCTTGAAATGGGCGCAGCTCAAGCACAATTTGTCGCCTGACATTATGCAAAAAGCGCCGCGACCGGTGGAGAGTTATCGGGTAGAGTTGTAAGTAAGGGAAATAGGGAAACACGGAAACAGGTAGATGCGAAATGCGCATCTACCTGTTTTTTTGTGCCGCGTCGACCATCAGTTAGAAACTGACGGCAAAAGAAAGCATCAAGAGACAAAGAATGCTCTCTCTTTGTTCGGTTTTCCTCGTTCTTTTGCCGTTGCAATTCCATTCAACGGTTCACATTTCACTGCGTCGTGAAACTCCGCCAATCGGAAGCGGTGCAGCCGCGCGCGTTGCACGCTTGCACGCGCCAGGCGAATTTTGTTTTTGCGGCGAGGGCTTGGGTGGTGTATTGCGAGGTTTTGAGTTTTTTGTTCTTGGCGGCAAGTGCGCCGCTTGACGAATTGTAGCGGACGAAAATTTTGTATTTGGTCGCGCAGGGTGTGTCGCGCCAATCCAGAAACACCGCGCCCGCCGGTACGCTCGCGCCATTTTTCGGTGAGAGCAGACGCGGCTTGCCCGGAGCTCGCGCGCAGGGTGTCGGCGATACACCGGGGTCGAGCGTCGGCGTCAGAGTGAACGTTGCGGCGAACGTTGCAGTACTCGTCGGCGTTGCGGTGGGCGTAATGGTGCGCGTACCTGTTACGGTGGGTGTTGCGGTGGACGCGGGTGTTCCGTCCAAAATCAAGAGCGTGATGGACGACGCGGGATATGTCGTCGAAAGCGCGCCGGACGAAATGTTTTGATCGGGCTGCGCGACAATCGCGTTCAGGTTCGCGCTGCTGTAGCGATAGACATGCGCGGTCGCATTGGTTACGCCGTTCAACGTCAACGCGGCTTGCGTGGCGGTGGCGTTTTTGTTAATGACCATGATGGTCAACGCAATATCACTCGTGCGTCGCGCCGCGTAAATTGCCAATTGCGCTTGGTCGCTGCTCGTCGCGGGCAAACTCATATCGCCGAACTTGCGCCCCGCGCCGTCATAGTTGCGATACATGCGAAACGCGAACGCGCCGGGGTCGTTCGCCTGCGGCGGCGACCACAGCGTTGCTAGATCAAGCTGCTCGCGTCCAAAAATTCCCAGCACGTCCGCCTGCGCGAGCGCGCCGTTGATGTGATCGAGCGCGCCCCAATTGTATTCGGTGATTGCCAACTTGGTGCCGGGATAATGTGCGTCGCGCCACGCGCGCATACGCGGAATCAAATACACCGGTTCGGCAATCCAACTCTCGTCAGTGTACGTCGGGTCCCATAGTGAACGCGTCGAACGCAAGCGCAGCGCCTGTGTGGCCGCATTGCCCGCACCCGAAAGCGAAACGCCGGACGCTTGCGGATAATAGTGCAAGTCCATGTAATCGAGAATGCGGACGCCGTGCTGCTGTTCGTACGCGCGCATTTGGTCGAGATACCACTCAATGAACGGCTGCCCGCCGTGCGCGTTGCGGTCTTGCGGATGATTCCACCAATCGCCGCCCGGCGCCCAATCGAGCGCGGACCAAAAGTAAGCCGTCCAACCCCACAGCGCCGGACCGAGCGTTTGCGCGGTCGGGTCCGCTTGTTTGATTGCCGCCGTGTATTGATACGTGCGGTCGCGCATTTCGTCGTACGAAGTCGGTGTCGGATGCACGTCGCGGTGTGTGTCCATCCATAACATTGGTTCGTTGTCGAGATTGTAAAATTTCACGCCGCCGTTCGCCGCGCTGCCGTATCTCGATTTGAGATGCGCGATCCAATCTTGCAAAAACTGTCCAACAATCGCCACGCTCGTATCGGTGGGATCATTGTTTGTAATCTTGCTGCCGTTCGTCAAAATGCCGTTGCCGCAATCGGGACGCCACGAATCGGTCTGCTGCTGCGCGCCGTATTTGCTCACGCTAAACCCGCACGCGTACGCGCGCGCTTTGGGCGTCCAACCGATGAGCGGCATCGTCAAAATTGTTTTCGTGCCCGTGCGCCGGTCTTGCTCCACGAATCGGTCGGACGCAGAACCGTCGGGCAGCGCGGACGGGTTCGCGTTGTCTTCCGGGATATTTTCAAAGAACCAATCGGACGCGCGATTGGACGTATCGTTTTGCCAATTGTAACGCGTCGTCGCGTTGCCGCCCATGCGGCGCACCGGCAAAGCGATTTCCGCCGCGAAATTTTCGTCCGCAAAATTGATGCCGTAAATATCCGCGTCAATGGGAACACCCGGCGCAGTGGTGTTGACATTCAATGTCAGTCCCGAAATCGTCATCGGCGTCGGCGATGTGCCCGCGACGAGTTCGATGTCGTCCAGATAAAAAGTCGGCTGCGCGTTGCTCTGGTTGCTTTGGAACGCGAGGTTGTTGAGTGTCCAACTCCAATCTTGAAAACCATTTTGCAGCGCGTCGTCGTACACTATAAAATTGCCAGCAGCATACGATGTCGGCGCGGCGCGTCCGAGAACGAGCAACAGCAAGACACAAATTGCGCTCAACAGCGCGACGATTCCGAAATGTGATTTTTCAATGAACCAGTTTCGATACATGACAACTCCTGGGAAGGTGACGGGTGACGAGTGGCGGGGCAACGGCGCGTAATTTTCATTTGTTCAAGAGACGATGTAGAGAATAATGTGTATGGTTCAAGGTAATCGCGATTCGGCGCAGCTGTCAATAGTCCAAGTTGGCGAGTTAGGGCTGTGTCAAAGTCGTTGGTTAGAAACCAACGGCAGGCACTGCACCAAACATGCATCGCAAACGATAGTGCTCATCGAGTCGCGCCGCGCGTAGCGATGTTCTTTATCGCCAAACACGTGGGGTCTTGGGCATCGTCGCAACTTTGGCCGCGCCCTATTGGCGAGTCTTGCCGCAGCGCAAACGAAAGCAGGTATCGTTTGGAACGCGCTGGATTGATAAATCGTCTAATTGACAAAATTCTCATTGGAGGTTCCATGAACAACACACGGTGGCTCGGCATTGCTTTCGGATTTGTCTTGGTTGGTGGGTTGGTCTTGGCGCTTTGGCGTTTCGGAGTCGGGATTAGAACTGTGCCGCCAACCATAACTGAAATCACCGCGCAATGGGGCGAAGCGACCCGATCAATACGTACATTGCGCGGTAGTCAAACTTTCCATCTCCTCGCTGCGGATGGTTCACTCCAAGCGCCGGCACACCAAGATGACCTTTGGAAAGGAACCGCACTTTCAACTGAAGAAATTCTTTCTCTCGACTCTTTAAGCACAAGCAACCCGCGCATTCGCTATCGTTTTACAGAACACACGACGCGCGGCGATTTGGTTATGGGTTGGGATGGAACACGCGCCTACAAACATGCATCGTGGACAAATGCAGTCTATTATCCACTGCCCGAAGGTCCTGACTATGGCATGAACGCCTATTGGCTTGATGATGCCGGAGACATGTCAATCTTTGAGTTCCTCGCGCCATCCATGTACGAGAAAACTGTTGAGCAGATTTATGATTTCGTCGGCACGCGCGAGATAGATGGACGACAGGTCTATGAATTGGTCGTCAAACCCGGACACAATTCATCACCGAACGGTATATCCGGAAGTCACATTTTTCTCGAAGCGTCCACATTTTTGCCTTATCGCTCTTTCGGCAACGGGGATCCTTCAAATTCCAATCCGAACTTGCCGATTCATGTACACACAGCAACCCAATTGGCTGTAAATCCACCACTCTTTGAGGACGACTTGACGTTTACTCCTCCTGCAGGTGCTACGATAATCTATGAAGCGGCTGCCTATGCACCACCGCTTGCAAGTTCCCGAATCTTCAAGCGGCGGCGCGCGCCGCTGGCTATACGCGCTATGCGCCAAAGAGCATAGTGAGTGAAATCCAAACCAAATACCTGATCGAACAAGATGGAAAACGTCTGCCCGTCCTAGCAATGAACAGCAAACAGGGAAAAGGTTTCTCGATTATTCAAGGTCCTTATCTCCCTTCGCCGATCAAGTCCATTTTTGAAAAACACGACCCGCCGAGCACCGCTGACGTAAATGAACATCCCGCAACTTTGTATCGGAATTGCTGTGGTTCTCTCTGGCTCGTATTCGAAATCAATGGCACTCAAATAAAAGTTGGCGGTTCATCCGATGTGAGTGAACTGATTACTTTTGCCGAGTCACTTGCGCCAGCCAAATAAGAATGCAAAATTGCGGATTGCCGCTTTCTAATTTAGAATCAACGGCAATTCACATGTACCAAAACAAACGCATCTCGCTCATCATGCCCTGCCTCGACGAAGAAAAAGGGCTGCACCAAATTGCCCGTGACCTCCCCGCGTGGGTTGACCAAGTTATCGTCGTTGACAACGATTCTACTGACCAGACCGCCGCCGTCGCGCGTTCGTTCGGCTGGACAGTGATTTCCGAAACGCGGCGCGGTTACGGCCGCGCCTACAAAACCGGACTCGCCGCGGCGACGGGCGACATTATCGTTACGATGGACGGCGACGGGACGTACCCGCGCAATTTTATTCCCGTCCTGCTCGACGTGATGCTCGACGAGGATATTGATTTTATTTCGTGTGATCGCACGGGACACAAAGACCGCCCCAGCAGTTTTCTGCGCGTGTTTGGCAATGACGTGCTGAACGTTTTTATTTTTCTGCTGTACTGGTTTCGCATTCACGATTCCCAATCGGGCATGTGGGTGTTCAAACGCGAATTGCTGGCGCGCATGAATCTCACGAGCGACGGGATGGCATTCTCGGAAGAAATCAAAGTCGAAGCGTTTTCGCTGCCTGGCGTCCACGCGCGCGAACTGGTCATTTACTATCACGAGCGCCACGGCGAAAGCAAACTCAACATCTGGCGCGATGGTTTTTACAATCTGTGGTTCCTCTTCAAAAAACGTTTTGGCTTGCTCGGACGCGCCGAGCCGCTGATTGCGCGCAGTGAAACACCCGCGCCGACGCTTGCCGCGACGCGTGAATAATCGAACGGAATCAGTCATCAGTGATCAGTGATCAGTGATCAGTAATGTGCCACGCTTGCCGTGACGCGCGAATGAATGGTTGCGATACGCGATACGCGCTTTGCCATACGCGGTTCGCTATCCGCAATCAGAAATCAGAAATCATAAATGAAAGATGTTTTCCCTTCGTTTCGATCCCCGCGCCATCGAATTCTGGGCGTCGCGTTTTCCCGACGGTCCCACAGCGTTGCGCATTATGAACGAAATTGCGCCGCGCACGCGCGCACGCGGCTATCTCGATAAAGCGGATTTCCTCACGATCTGCGAATGGAACAGCACGCGCCCGCGCAAATTGTATCGCGCCAACGCGCCGGATTTTGTGCGTGAAATCACGCGCGCGGCGTTTGCCACAAAACACGAGCGCGTGCGCATAGAAGTGTTGATGCTGCTCAAGGGCGTCAGCATGGCAACCGCTTCGGTCCTTTTGCATTTTTGTTCTACCGACCCGTATCCGATTCTGGATGTCAACAGTCTGTGGTCGCTCCAAGCCGCGCCGCCGCGCAAATATGATTTTGATTTTTGGTGGCAATACGTTCAGGTCACACGCAAACTCGCCAAACAAGCGCGGGTGGACATGCGGACGTTGGATCGCGCGTTGTGGCAGTACGCGCAGGAGAACCAGTGACCAGTGACCGGTAATCAGTGATCAGTGATCAGTAATCAGTGATCAGTGATCAGTGATCAGTAAACTGATAATTGACAACTGATGACTGACAACTGATGACTGATAACTGATAACTGATAACTGACAACTGATAACTGATAACTGACAACTGATGACTGATAACTGATAACTGACAACTGATGACTGATAACTGACAACTGATAACTGATCACTGACAACTGATGACTGATAACTGATAACTGACAACTGATGACTGATAACTGATAACTGACAACTGATGACTGATAACTGACCACTGATGACTGATAACTGATGACTGATGACTGATGACCGAGATGGACATTCACGCTCTCCCCCGTTTCCCCCTCGCGACGCTCCCGACGCCGCTGGATGAATTGCCGCGCCTGTCGCAAACTCTCGGCGTGCGCGTGTTGATGAAACGCGATGATTTGACCGGCTTGGCGCTCGGCGGCAACAAGGCGCGCAAATTGGAATTTCTCGTCGCGGATGCGCTGCAAAAAAAGGCGGATGTTTTGGTCACGGGCGGCGGCGTGCAATCCAATCACATCCGCACGACGGCGGCTGCCGCACGCAAAGCGGGGCTGGATGTGGTCGGCGTATTTTTCAGTTCGCCCAGCGGCGGCGAAATAAATGGGAATTTGCTGCTCGACGAAATCCTCGGCGCGCGCTTGGTGTACGCCAACGCGAATATCAACGACACCGAACGCGCGATCCAAGCGGTGTGCGACGAGCTGCGCGCGGCGGGACGCAAGCCGTATTTGATTCCCGTTGGCGGCTCGACCAAGCTGGGCTGCCTCGCGTACATGCTGGCGTTTCAAGAATTACAGGAACAATTACGCGCGCAAAAGATCCAACCCGACGCGATGGTGATTACCACCGGGTCGTGCGGTACCCACGCGGGTATTTTGGCGGGGGTAAAATTCTTCCACGCCGACATTCCCGTACACGGCGTCACGGTGAGCCGTCCGGTAGAGGAATGTCGCGCGCGGATTACGCGTCTCGTGAAGGAAACCGCGCAATTCGTCGAACACGCGCTGCCGTTGGACGATGCGGACATTATCGTACACGGCGAATACGTGGGCGAGGCGTACGCGAAAATTACACCCGCGGCGCGCAGCGCGATTTTCCAACTTGCCCAACTCGAAGGTATTTTTCTCGATCCCGTTTATACGGGCAAGACGATGGCGGGATTGATAGACCTTGTGCAGCGCAGAGTGTTGAAACAAAATGCAACGGTGGTGTTTTGGCATACCGGCGGCATCCCGGGGCTTTTCGCCTTTCCAGACGACGTATTGGGAAAATAGAGCGCGACGCATTCAAGCGTCGCGCTCTGGTCATTCGGTTGGCTGGGTTGGCAGTGACAAGCTCCTGCGTTCGATGACTGACGCGCGCGTGGGTTTTACCGACGGCGCGCGGCGATTTCTAAATTGCGTCAGCGTCTTGCGAATCGGCGGCACGCGCACGAGCAGCAAAAAGGTCAAAACCCCCGCGTAAATGACCGGCTCGAATTTTTCCGCTGCTTTGGCTTGCCACAAAAAATGAAAAATGATGAGAACGCCGGTCGGGTAAATGAGCCAGTGCACGCGCGTCCAATTGCGCTTGAGGCGTTTCATCCAGCCGCGCGTCGAAGTCACTGCGAGCGCGGTGAGAATCAGCAGCGCTGCCAAACCGACAAAAATGTACGGTTTCTGCGGAACACCATCTTCGAGGATAAATTGGAGGTCGAACATGTAATCGAGCGCGATGAAATTCAGAAAATGCAGCCCCGCATACATGAATGCGTACAACCCCAAGGCGCGCCGCACCGTCAACCCTTGGCGAAAACCGAACAGAATATATAGCGGCGTCGCCGACAGACACAGCAGCAACAAAATCATTGCCGTTCTGCCCGTGACATTATTCAGTGTTACGACGGGATCAACCCCCAGGTCATCATTCCACGTACGCCACGCAAGCCAAAGCAGCGGACCCCACACGCCGATGTGGACAATCACGCGCAGCCAATTTTCGCGCAGCCAATTTGGTCGGTTTTTCATGCTCTGTTTTGATATGGTACAGAACTTGTCATATCTCGCTCCGCTCGATATGACGGTTCTCTGCTCACACATACGGATTCGTAGTAACGATTCGTAGCAACGATTTCAATCGCTGCCCGCGCGCATCCCACGAATAAATTCGTCACTACGTCGCGTAACCGTAGTAACGATTTCAATCGTTCCCTGTGCGCGCCCCACGAGTAAATTCGTCACTACATTGAACGAATAAATTCGTTACTACCTCAATAATTTGCTCGCAAATCAAGCCCGTCGTACAAACTGGCGACTTGATTTTCGCATCCGTTGAACATCAACGTTTTGCGCCGGCCCAATTGCCCGATGCGCCGCTCGCTGGCTTGCGACCAACGCGGGTGATCCACTTGTGGATTCACGTTGGCGTAAAAACCATACTCGTGCGACGCGGCATCCATCCACGCCGACGTCGGCGTTTGGTCGGTTAATTCGATCGTCGTAATCGCTTTGATGCTTTTGAAGCCGTACTTCCACGGCACCACCAAACGCACGGGCGCGCCCTGTTGATTCGTCAACAGTTTGCCGTACATCCCCGTCGCCAGAATCGTCAGATTGTTCATGGCTTCATCCACGCGCAAACCTTCGACGTAGGGCCAGGACAGAATCGGAAAATTCTGGTTGGGCATTTGCTCTTTGCGAAACACGCTGACGAATTTTACATATTTCGCTGTGGGCTGCGGCTCTACCATCTTCAACAAATCGCCGAGGTGAAAACCAACCCACGGTATCGCCATAGACCATGCTTCGACGCAGCGCAAACGATAGACATGTTCTTCTTGCGTAAAGAGCGTATACAATTCGTCGAGTGAAAGCGTGCGCGGCTTGTTCACCATGCCCTTGACCTCCACCGACCAGGGCGTTGGCGTAAAGTTTTTCGCAAGTTCGGCAGGCGCTTCCTTGTCGGTCGAGAACTCGTAATAGTTATTATAGTGCGTGATTTGATCGAATGTATTCAGCGCGTCGCCCAACTCGTCGGTCGTCACAGTACTGAACGGTTCGTTGTGCGCCAACGCGGCAGGCAAATTCAGCGCGCCGGACGCGGGCATTGCGGTTGCTCCAGACGCGGGTGGCATTGTCGTGGCTTGGGGCAGCGTGTTCGTCGTTTTCGCGCCGGGCGAACATGCCGCCAAAAGCAGCGCTCCGGCGGCCATCGGAACGACCTTGACTAGAAAATGACGCCGGTTGAGTGTAATATACATCGGAAGTTCTTGTCGCGGATTCGGTTTGACCATCTCTATCTCCTGATGCCTAGAGTGAATTCCTATTCCGTTTACGGTAGTCTAGCCCCTTGTGGGCGTCGCACTCGTGGGCGTCGCACTCGTGGGCGTCGCACTCGTGGGCGTCGCACTTGTGGGCGTCGCACTTGTGGGCGTCGCACTTGTGGGCGTCGCACTTGTGGGCGTCGCACTTGTGGGCGTCGCACTTGTGGGCGTCGCACTCGGCATGTACGCGCACAAGGCGCTATACTACATACCATCCATCAACCTGGAATTCGCTCTAACTTGTTCATTCGGGAATCTGTGATTTGTAGGGGCAATCCCTTGTGGTTGCCCAGCCAAAATGGGCGAGGGCGAGCCGTCGCCCCTACTATCCTATACGTTACTTTTCGCGCTGACATCTCACCTGCCCGTAAAGGATTTATTAACCAAATCTAACGTTCATCCGTCTACACCTCCCCTCGCCCTTTGGGCGAGGGGTTGGGGGTGCGGGTTCATTTTCCAAGCAGACATTTGGTCTTTTACGGACCGCGTTCTATAATCCCTCGATCACCCCACATGACTCCGTTCGACAATTTCTTACAGGTTCGATTCCAACTTGCGCCGCGTTGATCCCTTTTTAATCGCGCTGTGGTGCGTCTTCGCCCTTTTCGCGACGACCTACGCCGTCGCCGTTCCGCTGTTCGAAGGCCCGGACGAAGACGATCATTTTCGCTATGTCAAATATCTAGCCGACCAGCGCGCCTTGCCCGTGCAATCGTTTCAAGCGGGGGGGGGGGAGGCAGGGCGTACACCTCGCACGCGGCGTCACGATTTTGTTCGGACTGGTCAGCGTCGCGGCGATCTATGCGTTGGCGCTCGCTGTGTTTCCCGAGAAGCGTTATCTCGCGCTGGCGACAACGGCGCTAGCCACACTCAATCCATCTTTTTTATACGCGAGCGCGCTGGTCTCGAACGATGTGCCGCTCGTGGCATTTTGCACGTTGGCATTGTGGGCAAGCGCAAAACTGGTGACGCGCGCGTGGGACGCGAATTGGAAAGCGTTTGCGCGATTGGGTATTTTCGTCGCCTGTGCGTTAATGGTCAAAACAACCGCACTCGGTTTGCTGCCATTCGTGTTCATCGTCATCGTTTACTGCGCGCGGCAAAATCACACCCGGCGTTCTTGCAGTTCCCTTATTTCCTCCATTTCCTTCCTTATTGCGTTTTCCCTTCCATTGCTTGTCTTGACCGGTTGGTATTTCGTTCGCAATCAAATTCTGTACGGCGACCCGCTGGCGTACAAGCTCATCGCCGCGTCCGCGCTCCCGCCGCGCGATGCTCCATTAACGATTCCCGAATTATTGCAAATCAATCTGCCATGGCTGTGGCAAACATTTTGGGGCGGACCGACGCCGGGCGATTTCCCGCAGTGGCTTTTGACAATTTTGCTCGGCGCGTTTGTACTTGCGTTTGTGGGTTTCACGTTTTACGTTTTACGTGAGAGAACAAGTTTGGGAGCGCAACGCCTCGGGATGATTGGGTTGATGCTGGCATGGCTCGCGTTTATTTTTCTCGCGCAGCTGCAATTTATTCGCACCGCGAGCGGCACCGATCAAGGGCGTTATCTTTTTCCCGCGTCGGCGACCCTCGCTTTGATTTTTGCGCTGGGCTGGAGCGAAATCATCTGGCAAATTTTTTCGCGCGTCCGGCGCGGTTTCGACGAACGCGCAGCGCAACGCGCGACGAGCATTGGGTTGACCTCCCTCGCGCTCGCGCTGCCCGCGTTTGTTTTGGTTGCATACACCCTGCCCGCGTACGCGCCGCCCGCGCCGTTCGACCCCGCCGCGCTCGCGCAACGCGGCGCGCCGCTCGAAGCGAATTTTGAAAATGGAATGCAGCTGCGCGGTTTTTCACTCAATTCGCGCCGCGTCGCGTGCGGCGACGAATTGGCCGTGACGTTGTTTTGGACGAGCGACAAACGCATCAAGGACACGTATCGCGTGTTCGCCCATTTGGTGAACGAACAGGGCGCGGTGGCGGGCAACCAAGACGTGATTCCCGGCGGCGGCGCGTATCCGACGGTGTATTGGAAACCGAACGCGTGGCTTGCGGACACCATTTACGTGCCGCTGAATCACGGCGCGCGCGCAGGCAATTACGACGTCATTATCGGAACATACAAATTCGGCGCGCCGGACGAACGTGTGAACTTGGAAAATTCAGCCGCGGATTTTGTGACGTTGGGCGATGTGCAGGTGAATGCTCCGGCGGAGGGCTGCCCATGACGCAGCGCGTCACGAAAACCGTCCCGGAACAGCTTGCTCCGTTGAACCTCAACTGGGATGTGTTCAACGTGATCGTTCTGTTTTTCGCGTCGTTCGCGTTGTATGCGCGCACGGCGGCGCCGGGGGTCCTCGATGGGGACTTGGGCGAATTTCAAACCAATGTCTACAATCTTGGCGTCAGTCACACCGGCTATCCGCTTTATTTCATTCTGGCGAAACTGTGGACGCTGGTTATGCCCGTCGGCACTATCGCGTATCGCGCGAATGTGTTTTCGGGATTGTTTGGCGCGCTCACGCTCGTTTTGATTTACGGCATGATGCGCACGCTGACGGAACGCCGCGTCGTCGCGCTGCTCACTGCGCTTTTGTTCGGCGTCTCGCGCGTGCAGTGGTCGCAGGCGCTCATCCCCGATGTTTACACACTCAATTCGTTTTTCATCGTTTTGGTTTTGTGGCTCGCGATTTTGCGGCGGGTCGGACGCGCGCCGCTGTGGTGGGTCGCCTTGGCGTACGGTTTCTCGCTGACGCATCATCGCACGATGATTTGGCTCGCGCCCGCGTTGGGAATTTTCGCGCTGCTCGGCGCAGGACGCGACTTGTTTCGACCGCGCGAATTGTTGAAAAATCTCGCGGCTTTGCTTTTGCCGCTGCTGCTGTATTTGTACATTCCTCTGCGCGGCGCGAGCGACGTGGGCGTGGAATATCATCCCGGCAACAACATAAATATCTTTGCAATGAACGCGCTTTACGATTTGCGTTTCGGTCCGCCCGGTTTTATTTGGGAACGCATCACCCAGGTGTATTTGGCGCTGTTGGTCGAACAATTCACCATCGTCGCCTTTACGTTCGGTTTGTTCGGAATCATCGCGCTGGCGTTGCAACGCGCGCCGCGCGGTTTTCCAAAAAATCTGCCGCCGCGTCAATTGCTCTTGCTGCTCGGCCTCGCGCATCTGGCAGAAACCGCATTTGCGATTGTCTTTTGGGTCATAGACAGCGAAATTTTTTTCATTCCGTCGTATCTGACATTTTTGTTTTTTGTCGGCATTGGCTTGGCGCTCGCGTTGGACTGGCTCGCCACACGTTTGACCCTTCATTGCATTCAGGGCAGGCAGCATGACCCTTCGCTACTCTCAGGGCAGGCAGTTTTACGCCGCGCGGTCATCGCATCCGTCACGTTCGCCTTGATTGGCGTTTGCGCGTTCTTGCTGTGGACAAATTTTCCGCGCAACGACCAGAGCAACAACGACGCGGCGGACGCGCGCTGGCAAGAAATTCTCGCCCAGCCGCTGGAAGAAAACATAATCATCATGGGTCCGTGGGAAGATTTGACGCCGTTCGAGTATTATCAGTACGTGGAAAACGCGCGGCGAGATTTGAAACGCGACAAAATTATTATTCACCAGGACCAACTCGCGTTCGCGCCCCAGGGCGACCTTGCCGCGCAAGTGCGGCGCGATTTGCAAAACGGGACGAGCGTTTATTTGACGCGTCATCCCGACGACACCGAAACTTTGAATGATTTTACGCGTTTCGATCTCACGCCCTACGCATCGTTGTGGCGCGTCAGTTCGCGTACGGCGACGCGCCGCGCGGACGACACGCAAAAATTTGGCGCAGACGACGAATTGCAGTCACTCAGCACTGCAGCGCGACCGCGCGCGGGAGACCTGCTGCCGGTGGTATTGAATTGGTCGCCCGACGCGCCGTTAGAAAAGACGCGCTTGATCCTGCGCGTGCGCGATGCGCGCGACCGCGTGTGGGTGGAACGCGAGACGCTGCCCTTTGGCGGGCGCGCGAGTGCGCCTGACGGGAAAAGCGGGCGTGACCTACAGGGCATTTTTATTCCACCCGACGCGCCGCCGGGCAAATACATGTTGGAACTCGCGGCGTTGGAACGCGATTCGCAATACGCGCTGCCCATCGTCGGCGAGAGCAACACGCTTGCGCGCCCGCTCGACGTTGTGGCTTCGGAGCGAGCCGCGTTAGCCGAGGTGCTGCACATCCCGCGTCCGCTCAAGGCAGAATTCACAGACGCGAAATTTTGGGGTTATGGCGTCAATAGTGTCGAACCGCGCGGCGGCGATCTCGTCGAGTTTTCGAGTTGGTGGCAAGGGTTGGCGCGCGGCGATGCGCAGTTTGAAATTAAATTGCGGGATGCAAATGCGGTCGAATCTGTTTTGTATCAAGGCGCGTTGTTGCCCGGGGCGAGTGGTGAATTCAACCCGCAACAAATCATTCGCGCGCGTCACAACCTGACCATCCCGCCGACCGCCGCGCTCGGTTATGCGCGCATTGTGCTGGCATTGAATGGACAAACGCTGCCCGAAATTCGGGTTGCCCTCGGCGCGAGTCAACGGAAATTCGGCGCGCCAATCATTCCGCGCCCACAGCTCGTCATCGTCGGCGATACAATGCAATTGCTCGGTTACAAATTGGAGCGCACGCAATTTCGCGCGGGCGAAACCTTGCCGCTCACGCTGTTTTGGAACGCGCACAGAACGCCGGATACAAGTTACAAGGTGTTCGTGCACCTGCTCGATGCGAACGGCGCGCTGCGCGCACAGCAAGATTCGATTCCGCAGCGCGGCGCATTGCCGACGCAGCGCTGGTTCCCCGGTGAATATGTCACCGATGAATACGCGCTGGTTTTGCCGAACGATCTCGCCCCGGGCGCGTATCGCCTTGCGATTGGCATGTACGACGAAACCACCGGCGCGCGCGTGCCGCTGCGCGATACGTTCGGCGCGCCGCTGCCGGACAATCGCGTTTTGCTCGGCGATGTGATTACGATCCGCGAATAACACGAATGGGACGAATCAAGAACATGCTGGCAAGCCCGCGCGCGATCTATTTCCTCGTCGCGTTATTCGTCGCGCTCGGCGCGTTGTATTCCGTCACAACGCCCCTCTTTGAAGCGGGCGACGAATTGTGGCATTACCCGCACGTGCAGTGGATTGCGCGCGGCAACGGTTTGCCGGTCCAAGATCCCAGGCAAAAACAATTGTGGGAACAAGAAGGCGGGCAGCCGCCGCTGTATTATGCGCTCGCCGCCGCGAGTACGTTTTGGATTGATACCAGCGACCTGCAAGCACGCCTCTGGCGCAATCCGTTCGCCAAAATCGGCGTGCCGCTCGCATACAGCAACAAAAACATGATCGTGCACACCAGCGCGGAAAATTTCCCATGGCAAAACACCGCGCTCGCCGTACATCTTATCCGCTTACTATCGGTCCTATTTAGCGCGGGCACCGTCTTGCTCACCTACAAAATCGCAAGCGAGCTCTTTCTCTCCCTCTCTCCCTCTCTCCCTCTCTCTATCTCTCCCTCTCTCGCGCTCCTTGCCGCTGCCATCGTCGCGTTCAATCCAATGTTTCTATTCATCAGCGCGTCGGTCAACAATGATTCGCTTGCCGCGTTGCTGGCGACGGGCGCGCTGTTTTTGATAGTGCGGTTAGCGACGCGCGATGTGACAAACCGGCGCGCATTTTTTCTCGGCATCATCGTCGGATTTGCGATTCTCACCAAAGTATCAAACATTGCGCTCGTCGGCGTTGCAATCATGGTCATTGCTTTTCTCGCATGGCGTCGAGCAAGCCGCTCGGAAACAAATCACTTGGCAACCGCGAATCAACGCGAATCTACGCGAATGTTTTGTTTTTCTTCGCGCAGCTTCGCGCAGATTCGCGGTTGCCGATGTCAAGCAATTTTTGCCACTCGGAATAGGTTGCCTCAATTTCTGGAATTCCTTCGCAACGTGATCTTGTTCACCTTGCCTGTCGTATTGATCGCCGGTTGGTGGTTCGCGCGCAATTATTTTTTGTACGGCGATCCGCTTGCGTTCAACGTGTGGCTGCAAAAGGCAGGTGGACGTCCGCCGCAAACGCTGTTGGGTTTGCTCGACGAATTTCAGGGCTTTCGTATTTCGTTTTGGGGCAACTTTGGCGGGGTGAACGTGATTGCGCCGGAATGGGTGTACACGACTCTCGACGTTTTCACACTGCTTGCGTTGTTTGGTCTCATCAGCGGTATTTTCATTCCAAAGGGCAACCCTCCAGAGGGCAACCCTCCAGAGGGCAACCATCCAGAGGGCAACCACAAGGGATTGCCCCTACCGCTGTTGTTGTGGATTCCCGCGCTGCATCTCGCCATCGTTTTTGTCGCGTTGATTCGCTGGACGTTGCTGACGTATGCTTCGCAAGGGCGTCTGATTTTTCCCGCGATTGCGTCTGTCGGAATCCTGATGGCATATGGACTGTACGAATTGACGTTTCACGCTTCACGTTTCACGCTTCACGCTTCACGTTTCACGCTTCACGTTTCACGTTTCACGTTTCACGTTTCACGTTTCACGCTTCACGTCTCATCCTTCACTGTGTTCAGGACAGGCAGTTTCACGTCTCATCCTTCACTCCGTTCAGGACAGGCAATTTCACGCTTCACGTCTCACGTTTCACGTTTCATCCTTCACTGTGTTCAGGACAGGCAGTTTCACGTTTCGCGTATCGCCAATCGCGTATCGCCGCTCGTGCTGCCCGCGCTGCTCGTTAGCTTTCTATTCGCGTTCGCCGTCGCCGCGCCGTTTTTCCTCATCGCGCCCGTGTATGCGCAACCCGCGCGTTGGGCGAATGACGCGAACGTGCCGAATCCGGTGCACATTCGTTTTGACGCGGGCGGCGCGCAGCCGGAATTGGTCGGTTTTCAGGTCGCGCATTCGGTCAAGCCGGGGGCGGCATTGCCCATCACGCTTTACTGGCGTACCGACGCGCCGATTTCAGAGGACTTGCAGGTGTATATTCACCTGTATGACATGGAAGGAAATTCTATCGGGCAGTGGGACGCTTTGCCGGGCAACGGTTTGCACCCTACGCGCTTGTGGCAGCCCGGTGAAATTTTTGTGGATCAATACCGCGTGCCTGTGGCATCGCCACAAACATTTCCCCCACTCGGACGCGTCGAGGTCGGCATGGCGCGCGTGGGCAGCCCCAATCCACTAGCCGCGCGCGACCCTGAAGGGAACAGCATCACGCCGGTGCTGACGCAATTCAAGATTGAAGTGCCCTGGCGCGTCGAAGACTATTACACGCGTCTTTGGGATTTTGGTGATATTTTCCAAATGCAATTTTTGCGCGCAGAGGTTATTCATCAGGACGCGCGAATTCCGATTGCCCCGTCACATACGATTACCCAAATCGCCAATCTCGCGCCGGGAGATGTCGTACGCGTCCATTATGCGCTCCAGGCGCGACGTGAACCGCCAGCGGATTACAAGATTTTTTTCCACCTGCTTGACGACACGGGCAATGTCGTCGCACAATATGACGGGCATCCCGTGAACAATCGTTACCCGACCTCGTTCTGGAATGCAGGCGAAATCGTTTTGGACCAATTCGAACTCGTGGTTCCTGCAAACGTTCAACGCGGCGCGGGTGCACTGCAACTCGGTCTATATAACGCGCGTGACGGCGCACGCCTCGAACCGCAGGGCGAACGCTTTGATCGTGTGGTCCCGGTGGGCGATCACTTGGAATTTGAGCGTGTAGAGTTTCGATGGTAAAGAGTACAACCTGGCTTGGGTCTTTGCTTCGTTGCTCAGAAGCTTCCAGCGCGCCGATTGAGTTATCGGATGGAAAACGCGAATCTTCGCGAATTGGCGCGAACTCCGCGCCACGAATCAAAAATTTTTCGCGTAGACCTGTCCCGAAGTATTGAGGGATTGGTTTGGATTCGCGTGGATTCGCGTTGGAAAAGTGTCTGTAATCCAACTTGAACCATGCCGAAAAAAGGTCCACCAAAGGAGAAGTTTATGTTTCGCCTCATCAAACGCATTCTGCTCGTCGTGATCTCAATTTTACTGCTGCTCGTTGTCGCCGGAGTCGGCGCGGGCTATTGGTTCATTACCAAATCACTTCCGCAAACGAGCGGCACATTGCAACTCGCCGGTTTGAAAAGTTCGGTCATTGTGATTCGCGATCAGAACGGCGTGCCGCACCTGTACGGCGATTCCGAATCTGACTTGTATATGGCGCAAGGTTACGTGCATGCCCAAGACCGGCTCTGGCAGATGGAAATGAATCGCGCCATCGGACACGGGCGGCTCGCCGAATTGTTTGGCGCGGACTATGTGGACGAAGATTCGTTCTTGCGCACGATGGGCTTG
The DNA here is from genome assembly GCA_016209205.1 of Chloroflexota bacterium. Lineage (GTDB taxonomy): Bacteria > Chloroflexota > Anaerolineae > UBA4142 > SHND01 > SHND01. The sequence continues at coordinate 1,641 of JACQWQ010000062.1, read as the reverse complement.
GCGCGCGCGGCGCAGCGCGACGCGGACGCGGCAGATCCCGCGACTCGAGCGCGTTTGGAAAAATACGCGCAGGGCGTCAACGCATTCATCCACACCCATCTGGATAATTTGCCCATCGAGTTCGCACTCCTCAATCACAAGCCGCAAGATTGGCAGCCGGTGGATACGCACGTGTGGGGCAAGGTGATGGCGTACAATTTGGGCGGCAACTATGAGCGCGAACTCTTGCGCGCTGCGCTGCAAAAAGAATTGGGCGGCGCGGCGATGCGCGCGTTGATTCCCGAATATCCGGCGAATGGTCCGTTCATTATCCCACCCGACGTGAAAAATTATGCCTCACCCCTGTCCCCTCTCCTGAATTCTACAAGCGTGAATTCAGGAGAGGGGAAATCCGATGTAGGGCGCGTAGCTCTTGTCTCAAATCGCAGCGTGAATTCAGGAGAGGGGAAATCCGATGTAGGGCGCGTAGCTCTTGTCTCAAATCGCAGCGTGAATTCAGGAGAGGGGAAATCCGATGTGGGCGCGCCCAAGTTTTCTAAACTTGTGGCGCTCAACGCGCTGTTCGACACGTTCGAGGAAGGCGTCGGCTCGAACAATTGGGTCGTGGATGGGACCAAGACCACGACGGGCAAGCCGCTGCTCGCGAACGATCCGCATTTACGGATTCAGATGCCTTCGATTTGGTACACGAACGCGCTGCACTGCAACACGATTTCGGAGACCTGTCCGTTCAACGTCGTCGGTTATGCGTTCCCCGGCGTCCCCGGCGTCATCATCGGACACAATGATTGGATCGCGTGGGGTGTGACGAACGTGAACCCAGATGTGCAGGACTTGTTCATTGAAAAAATCAATCCCGCGAATCCGAATCAATACGAATACGTGGGCAAGTGGGAGGACATGCAACTCGTCAACGAAACCATTCACGTCAAGGGCGCGCCGGACGTAAACTTGACCGTGAAAATTACGCGGCACGGTCCGATCATGACGGAGGTATTCAAAGGTGTGACCGAACCGCTGGCGCTGCAATTTGCCGCGCTGCGCGAGCCGAGTCGTTTGCTGCGTTCGGTGCCCGCCATCAACGCCGCGCGCAACTGGGACGAATTTCGCGCGGCGCTGCGCGATTGGGATGCCCCCGCGCAAAATTTCGTGTACGCGGATGCGCAGGGCAACATCGGTTATCAAATGCCGGGCAATATCCCGATTCGCGCGCAAGGTGACGGCACGGTCCCGGTACCCGGCTGGACGGGCGAAAACGAATGGACCGGCTATATTCCGTTCGACGAACTGCCGATGGTCTTGAACCCGTCGAATCATTTTATCGCCACAGCCAACAATCAGGTTGCGCCCAACACGTACAAGTATCTCATCACGCGCGACTGGTCTGCGCCGTATCGCGCGGCGCGCATTACCGAGCTGCTCCAAGCTCAAGACAAATTATCTGCCGCCGACTTGGCTGCCATTCAGGGCGATGTGTACTCACTGCCGTTGGTCGAATTGGCCAAATACGTGCAAGAACTCCCCACCGACGATTTTCTGTCGCGGCGCGCGCTGGACTATGTGAAAGCGTGGGACGGCAAAATGACACACGACGCGCAAGCGCCCGCGATCTTGGAAGCGACGTTTCATGCGCTCGTGAGC
>JACQWQ010000061.1 GCA_016209205.1 Chloroflexota bacterium | reverse complement strand
ATTTTCGCGCACGATTTCTTGGCGCGATGTGCGTATTTTGGTCCGCGAACGAAAACCAGAGCGCGTTATCGGTCAAGAAAATGGTTGCGCCGCCGCCCTGCACTTGGAACTTGGCGCGCTTGTCGAACTGTCCGACGTTCTCGATGAACAACGCGTTCGACGAGCTCTTGGCTTTTGTCGTTTCGATTTCGGGTGTGTTCGCTGGCGGCTGCGGCTTGGTTGCGCGCGTACGTCCCAACGGCGACGTGGTCGGTTTGACAGGCGCTCGTGGCGCACGCTTGGTTGCGCCCCGACCATTCGATTCCGTGACGGGCTTACTGGCAGCGTAAGCAACCGATACATTGAACAACGGCAAAAGCGAATTGAGGACGAGCGCGAGAATCGTTGTCACGACGAGCAGACGGTAGGGTGCAGTATGCATCGGTGTGTTCCTCTCGAAGGAGATTTTGGAATGGGTAATGGGTTGAACGAACAGAATGTGGCTTACCGCACGTCAGATAGCAAGACGACGCGGTACAAGCTCGGCCAAAGACCTGACGATTGAAATCGCCACTACGCAGCGGGCGCGTTTTGCGCCAACTTGGAGATTGGGGAGTTTGTTCGCTTGACGCCGCAAACGCTGCGGCAGTAAGTTTGTGTAGCGGAGCGCGCGCCGGGGATGTTACCCGGGCGAACGCTGTACTGGCAGAGGAGCAAGCGCAAGGCAAACCATCCTTGCCGACAAATCCAATCCAGGCGATGCATGAGGACCTCCGATGAACGTGCGATGATTGCGGCCTAGTCCGCCGCCAGAAATTGCATCGAATCTAACTTGACGATCCCGATCCAACCCATGTCCCGAAGCATGAGGGAAATCCAATTCGTCGTACTATGCGAAAGCGTATACGAAAAAATTCGAGCGGCTGCGCCGTGAAACGGCGCAGCCGCTCGTTTCACTGTTCGAGCCATTTGATGCTGTTTTACAAAGCCGCGGCGGGAGGGGATTTTCCCGCCGCGCTGATCGTCGGCATTATATGGGAATCGAATTTTATTGCAAAAAACACAAGTCACGAGACTCTGTAGATCCAGAATTGAGAAACCTATCAGGTTTCGCTATCGAAAACGGCGTTGAATTCGCGGGGCTGCGAAACCTGACAGGTCTTACAAACCCGCGAATTTGGATCTTCTGAGACTGATGACCGATAACTGATCACTGTCCACTGATAACTGATCACTGTCCACTGATAACTGATCACTGTTCACTGCTCACTGATTGACAACTCCCCGCGCCCATCATAGAATCATCACACGCTGGCGAAAGGATGGGCTATGCACAACCGTTGGGGCATTCACGCGCCGAACGCGGGTTTTCGGCGGATGGACGATTTTTTTGCGGCAGGGTTTCACAATTATACCGTCCTGCACGTCAACGAAAACCTCATTCCGCAAATCCGCGCCAAATATCCAAACGCGCGCATCCTCGTGCGCTATTATCTCCAAAATTGGTTCAATCAGAATCCCGCCGATTGGGCGCGCGAGATTACGGACACGGCGAATCGTTTGCGCCCCGTGACGAATGAATTGACGTGGGCGAACGAACAAAATCTGGATTTGGAAGGACATCCCCAAGGCGCAAGTCCGAGTCAGCCCGTGCCGCCGGCATCCTTGTATCAAGACATTCACAAGTGGAATCTGGAAATGATTCAGCGGCTGCGTGAATCCATTCCGTGGGCGCGGTTGCACTACCCCGCATTTGCGAACGATCACAGCGACGACAAGAATCAAGGCGGCTACGTCGGTTTGGAAATTTGTCGCGGCAGCATCCAACTCGCGGATGTGATGGACTGCCACTGTTACTGGCGCGCGGATGATGGACCGCTCACGCTCGACGGCGGACAGCGCTTTGTGCTCACGCACAACTTGTTCCCGGAAAAACCAATGTTCATTTCCGAGTGCGGCAACTTTGCCGTCCACGACCCGCGCTCGCCGGAACAATACGTCACGTTCATGCACTCGCTGTACAATTACGCGTACGTCGAGGGCGCGACGTTTTTTATTTGGGACTCGGATGCCGCGCCGGAAAACGCGCTGAACGTGATTCAACGCAGCGGCGCGTTAGTGAAAACCTTGCGCGAGGTTTCAAAGGACGCGCCTGTGAATTTGCCGCCCGTGCCCGCCGCGCCGCCGCCCATCGCGCGTCCGCAGCCAACGCCAACGCCAACGCAGCCCGTTCCACCCGGCGGCATCGAATATATTGTCGTTCCCGGCGACACACTGCTTGCGATTGCCAGACGCTTTGGTGTGGATTTGGTACTGTTGATGAATGTGAATGCGATTGCGGACGCGCGACTGCTGCGCGCGGGACAGCGGCTGCGCATTCCCGGTGTCACGTCGCAGCCGACATTGCCAACACCGCCCATCGAGACCAAACCGAGCGCGGGTGAAACATCACCAATGCCCGCGCCCACGTTGAGCGGAACGATTTACATTGTGCGCGGGGGGGACACGCTGAGCGCGATTGCGGTGCGCTTCAACGTCACGGTGCAGGCGCTCGTCGTCGCCAACAATCTGCCGCGCGCGAATCTCATTCGTCCCGGACAACAGCTGGTGATTCCTCAAGCAGCAATGGTTCTGAGTATCGCCGAAACAGAGGCAATCCTTGAATCGTCCGCGCCGCAGTTTGGCGTTTTGGGCATCGGCGATCCGGCAACGCCCATCGTGTCCGCGCAGGAAATTCGCGCTTTTCTCCAAAACAAACGTACAACGTTCTATGTGACGCGCAAGGGCGATACGCTGTCGCGCATCGCGGCGTTGTTCAAAATGGACGCGCTCGTGTTGGCGCAAATCAATCGCGTCGGGATGCAGGGCGAAATCATTCCCGGGACGCGTTTGATTATTCCAATGAAATGAAAGGCTAATGGTGCGCCATGAGAAAGACGGCGCGCCCGTAGCCGCTCAGAACGAGTGTGATGGCCAACAGGTCACGCACATAGTTGTGCAGCTGCGGCGGCTGCGCGAGGTCAAAGGCGAGAAAGTAAAGAATCAAGACAAAAATCAACAGCGCGATGCCAGAGAGCATGGCAAAGAGCTGATTCGAGTTGTACTGATTGGTGCGCTGTAGATACAGGACATGATTGGTAATGACTTCGCCGATGCCCTGAAACAAAAATACGCCAATCAGCGCGTAAACATACAACTCGCCCAACAGCACCGGATTCGTCCAAACCCCCAGCATGGCGAGCACGAGCAGCGGGATTGCCAAAACCAAGCCCGTCCCGATCACGGCGCGCTGCATCAATCTCTGCAAAACCGTTGGGGCGAGGTCCTCCAGATGATACTGAAAAAAGTGACGCGGCAAGTAAATCGCCAAAAACATCAAGACACCTGCGACCATTCCGGCGAAGAGCGCCAGGTTGGAATTGACCGCCCATGCGCTGGCGGCGTACAAGCCCCCGGTCAAAAGCGCTATGAACAGAGGATATAACAAGGGAATGGCTCCTGTCTGGAATGTGGCTTGGTCGAATCGAGATTCGACCAAGTTTGACGTATTCTAGCCGCAAATTGCATTACTAAAAATTCTGGTCACTACCCGTTTTCAAAACCTGTGAGGGTCTCTGCTTCGCGCCGACCTCACAGGTTTTTGAAAACATGTAACCACCAGAAAATTTCGATTGACAAACGCTGCGACTCCATTCTATAATGCCTTCAACCTTCGCATGATGTCAAGACCTTCCCCCCAAGCGATTTATTCCTCAAGTGACGCCCGCTTGAGCCATAGCAAAGGAGGTGCCACTCACGAGACTCGAATCTGTCTTGATAGACGCACCAACAATTTTGGGCTCTCTCATTACCGTATCGCGCCTAAACGATCGGTTTGAGATGCCCGAGCAACAGTAACCAGAGGAGAAGAAACCATGAAAGGCGTTTTCACACAACGCACCATCTTTGTGGGATTGATCGTGGTTGGAGTGGCGCTCTTGATCGCTTGCACGCCTGCCGCCGCGCCAACCGTCGCACCGACGGCAGTGCCGCCCCCTCCGACGCAAGCCCCGGCGGCGCAACCGACGAGCGCGCCCGCGCCCACGACTGCGCCTGCCCCGACCACCGCGCCCGCGCCGACAACTGCCCCTCCGACAACTGGCAACAAAGTCGTTACGATCACGTACACTCAGGAACCCAATAACCTAAGCCCACTGTACACGAATCAGTGGTTCACTGCCAATCTGTTTGACTTGTATCTGGACAATGCGCTGATCACGTTCAATGACAAGAATGAGGCATTGCCCTGGATCGCCAAAGAAATTCCGACCATCGAAAACGGCGGCATTTCGGCAGACGGCAAAGTCATCACGTTCAAATTGCGCAACGATGTCAAATGGTCAGATGGTACTCCATTCACGGCAGACGACTATGTGTTTACGTATCAAATGATTTTGAGCGACAAGAATACCGTGACGAGTCGCGATCCCTTTGATACCAAAGTGGCAAAAGTGGAAGCCCCTGACCCGAACACGCTCGTCGTGACGTTCAACGAACCCTTTGCACCGTGGATGACCTCGATCTTTAGTCGCGTGAACGCCACCGTTGCGATTCCCAAACATATCTTGGAGCCCATTTTCAAAAAGGATGGGACGCTCGACAATGCGGAATGGAATCGTGCTCCGAATGTCGGCGTCGGACCATTCCTTTTCAAAGAGTGGGAAACGGGGAGTCATCTGACGTTCCAGGCGAACCCGGACTTTTGGCTGGGCAAACCCAAGTCGGACCAGGTTTTTATCCGCGTTGTTCCCGACGATGCCGCGCAGCTCGCGGCGATCAAAGCGGGTGACACCGATGTGGGTGTGTTTATCAGCCCCTCGGATGTTCCCGATCTCGAAAAACTGGGCACCGTCAATATCGCCAAGGTGCAGTCCGGTTATAAGGAGGGGTGGTACTTTAACTTGAGCACGGAGGAAGCGACCAAGGGACATCCGGCGTTGCAAGATGCCAACGTGCGCCGCGCGGTTGTCATGGCGGTAGATCGCGACAAGATTGACAAGGAGCTGTTGTACGGCTTGACCAAACCCGCGCTCACGCTCTGGGACGGAATGCCGCAAGCCGATTCGACCATTAAACCTATCCCGTATGATCCAGAAGGCGCCAAGAAATTGCTCGACGACGCGGGCTGGAAAGCCGGCGCGGATGGCATCCGCGAGAAGGGTGGCGTCAAACTCAAACTGCGCTACGTGACGACGACGCGTGAAGTGCGCGAAAACACACAGGCGATTGTGCAGCAGCAATGGAAAGAAATCGGGGTTGACACCGAATTGGTGAACCACCCGTCTGACGTGTTTTTCAACAGTTACGGGGACAAGGGACCGGTGGCGACCGGGCAGTACGATATTGCCGAATGGTCCAACTCGCCCAATTTCCCGGACCCCGATACGTCCGCGTGGTTGTGCAGTGAGATTCCTTCCGAAAAGAATCCACCGGGCAACAACTGGCAGTTCTTTTGCGACAAAGAGCTCGACGGGCTGTTCCAGGAGCAAGCCAAAACTGTAGACGCCAAGGCGCGCACCGAGATCTTTCACAAGATCCAGAAAATCATTGCGGATCAAGTGTACTGGGTGAGCATCTGGGATGATCCCGATCTCTGGACGATCTCGAAAAAAGCGTCCAACATCAAGTTCTCTGGCGCAACGCCGTTCTGGAATTCGTACGAGTGGGATAAAACGCAATAAGCGTGTCTCATGCTGCTGTCTTGCCCTTGGAGTGCTTTGAAAGTCATTGCGAGATGATCAGCCCGCGGGGGCTGTATGGGCGGAGAACTTGTCATATCGAGCGGAGCGAGATATCTCATCGTTTCGCAATACGAAACATTCGATATGACAGACCCCGTTCAAGTTCTGAGCAGGAACGGTTTTTGCGACGAAGCAATCTCATCCCCAAGGGATTGCTTCGCAAAAACGGCTCGCAATGACAATTATGAAACACTCTCTTACAGATGGGGCAAGACAGCAGTCTATTCCGAGCTGCGATCAATATCTCTTGCTCGCGTGGAAATCTCCTGCTCGCGTGGATTTGTCGAATGAAGTTCATTCGCATCCACGCCCAAGATGCTGGATTACTCGGATGGCGTTCATCCGCAATCCAGCGCGAGCAATCCTCCAGCGCGAGCAATCAGGAGTATCTTCACCGATAGACAAGTAGGTTATCCAAGAACCTGTTTTCTTGTTTTACAGCGCGTTCAACTTCGCGGGCGCAGGATAACGGGTTTTTGGTACGGGCGTCACCAATGGGCAAGTTTATTGTGCGTCGTTTACTGCAAGCGATTCCGCTCTTGTTCCTGCTCAGCATCATTCTCTTTGTGCTGATTATGAATATGGGCGATCCGCTGACTTCGTTCGCGGGACGCGCCGGGCAGGTCAAAGGCAAAGACCGCGAGCGTCTGATCCGGCAGCTGGGTTTGGATCAGCCCATCTATGTGCAATATCTGGTATGGCTTGTGGGCAATGACTGGATGCGAATTGATGTGAACGGCGACGGCGTTGCTGAAACCAGCGGTACGCGGCGCGGCGTACTGCGTGGAGATTTGGGCGCCTCCGTCGTGACGCGCGAACCGGTGACAGAAATGATCGGGCAGCGCTTGCCGAATACTTTGCTCTTGATGGTGACCGCTGAAATTGTCATTATTGTTTTTGCGCTGCTCATTGGAATTACGTCGGCGCTGAGACAATACTCGATCTATGACAATGTTTTTACGGGCTTGTCGTTTGTCGGCTATTCGATGCCTGTGCCGCTCTTGGCGCTTGGGTTGATTTACATTTTTGGAGTGTACCTGAAACGCGCAGGGTTGCCGTACTTTCCGACGGTGGGGATGTTTGAACCTTCCGCCGGAAAAACGTGGGACCAATTGTTGTGGCATTTGGTTTTGCCGGTGGCGACCTTGTCCATCATTTCGATTGCTGCCTACAGCCGCTTTATTCGGTCCAATATGCTAGAAGTGATCGGGCAAGATTATATTCGGACCGCCAAATCCAAGGGCCTCTCGAACAAAACGGTCCTCTTTAAACATGCGCTCAAAAATGCAGCCCTGCCCATCGTAACGCTCATCGGACTCGACCTCGGCTTTTTGCTCGCGGGCGCGTTGGTCACTGAAACCATCTTTTCGTGGCCCGGCATGGGGCGCTTGTTCTACGATCATGCGCTCAAATCAGATTTACCGGTCTTGATGGGGGTGCTCATGCTGATTTCGCTCTCGGTGGTCTTTTTCCAATTGCTGACGGATATTACGTACACGTTTCTCGATCCGCGCATCCGCTATCAATGAGGAGTGGGCTGCATGGCTACGCTTGCCGAGACGTTTAACGTTACCCAAACCCAAGCCGCCGAGCAAAAAGTGCTGTCGCCGGGACAATTGGCGTGGCGCAAGCTGCGCCGGAATCGCGCGGCGCTCTTTGGCTTGATCCTTTTGATCGCGCTCATCGCGTACATCGTGATCGGATCATTTGTTTTTTCCGAACAGTATGCCAATCACAACGATTTGAATATTCGGCTGCAAGCGCCTTCGGCTGCGCATCCGTTTGGGACGGACCCGATTGGGCGTGACATTTTGGCGCGGACGATTTACGGCGGGCAGATTTCCCTCTTGATTGGTCTGACGGCGGTGGCGATTTCGTTGGTCGTGGGTGTGCTGGTTGGCGCGTTTGCCGGATACTATGGCGGCAAGTTGGACGGCGTGCTCATGCGTTTTACCGAAGCGGTGCTCAACATCCCGTCGCTTTTTCTCTTGATCATTGCCGCCAAATACGCTGGCGACAAGATTCGCAACTTTGAATTGTTCGGTCGCGAATTCAGCGGCAGCTTGATCGTCATCATTTTAATCATTGGGTTTACCAGCTGGATGTATCTGGCGCGCATCGTGCGCTCGGAATTCCTTTCGCTCAAGGAACGCGAATTCGTCACTGCGGCGCGCGCGTTGGGGGTCAAAAACCTGCGTATTATCTTTCGCCATGTCTTGCCCAACACCACCGCGCCGATTATTGTGGCGGCGACTTTGGGCATCGCCACGGCAATCCTTTCGGAGGCGTACATCAGCTTTCTGGGATTGGGCGTGCGCGCGCCGACGGCGACGTGGGGTAATATGCTCGAAGACGCTACGCGCTATATCGAAAACGCGCCGCATATCTGGTTTTTCCCCGGTCTGCTCATTTTGATTACCGTGTTGGCTATCAATTTCGTCGGCGACGGTCTGCGCGATGCGCTGGATCCACGCACGCTGGCGTAGGCACAGTTTGTTTTGCTGAAATTTTGATTGACAAAAATTGTAACTCTATTCTATAATGCGCTACCCCTTCACCCAAGACGGTCTCGGCGTTTTCCCAGAGCCGAGAATTTTTCCCCCAACGCGCCCACATCTATAGTAGCGTAGAAAGGAGGCGCCGGCGCAACCCACCGCAGCCCCCGAACCTACCAAAGCACCCGAGCCGACTACTGCACCGCCCCCCGCCGCTGGCGGTTCGATTACGATTGCCTTTTATCAGGAACCCAACGCGCTGGTTGCCTTTTATAGCAGCCAGACCTTTACCGCGTGGGTGAATGAAATGACCAACCCTGGACTTTGGAACTATGACAGTGAAGAAAAAGTCCTGTTGGAGCTCGCGGCAGAATACCCGACGGTTGAAAATGGCGGGGTCTCGAAAGACGGTCTGACCCTGACCTACAAACTTGAAAAAGATCTCAAATGGCAAGATGGACAACCGATTACTTCCAAGGATCTCAAGTTCACCTGGGAAGCGATCATGAATCCAAAGAACACGGGCGTCACTGGACGTTCGGGGTACGATCAGATTGAGTCCATCGAGACACCGGATGACCTCACTGCGGTCGTGAAATTCAAAGAATTATATTTGCCGTGGGCCAACCTGTTCTCCCAGTCGGGCGTACAGGGCACAGGTCTGCTTCCACAGCACCTTCTCGGCAGCAAAGAAACCATTGACGGCGATCCGTTCTTGCGGCAGCCCATCGGCGCGGGCGCCTTCAAAGTTGCCGAGGGGAAGGGCGGCGATTTTATCAAACTCGTCGCCGCTGACACGTACTGGCGCGGTCGTCCCAAGCTGGACGAAATCAACATCAAGATTGTCCCGAGCCGCGATGCAGGTCTGGCGGGTTTGGCGGCGGGTGATGTAGATATTATGGTTGACCTGACCGAAGCCAACATTCCCGATGTTGACGCGTTGGAACCGAAAGTGCACGTGAGCGCCGTCAAGGGCAACGATTTCGAGCATTACTTTTTCAACATGGGCACCGCCGACAACGGCGGCGTTGAAGGTCCGGTTTTCTGGAAAGACGAAAAAGTTCGCCAAGCGTACATCTACGCCCTCGACCGCGCGACCATCGCCGACAAGCTGCTCTATGGCAAGACGAGCACCATCGCAACCTTGTGGCCCAATTCGGCGCAGTGGACTAATACGGATCTGAAACCGTACGAATTCAGCACCGAAAAGGCAGCCAAACTGCTGGAAGAAGCGGGGTGGGCGGCAGGCGAAGACGGCATTCGCGTAAAAGATATTGACGGCAAAAAAGTCCGTCTCTCGTTCGATCACCAGACGACGACAGGCAATCAGCTGCGCGCGGATGTCCAAGTGCTGGCGTACGCGAACTTGCGCGCGGCGGGCATGGACGCATCCGATGGGGACGGATTCCACGGGGCGTGATATTTTCGCGCGCATCATTTATGGCGGGCAGATTTCGTTGCTCGTTGGCTTCTTGGCGGTGATCGTCGCCGCGCTGGTAGGTGTTTTGATTGGCGCGTTTTCGGGTTATTATGGCGGCGTAGTGGATTCGGTCCTGATGCGCTTTACGGAAGCGATGCTCGCCATTCCCACGCTGTTGATTCTCATCGTGCTGAGCAAGGCGCTGCTCGGCAGAATCCCCAACCTCACGTTTTTGGATCGGAGCATCAGCGGCAGCGTGCCTATCGTGATCCTCGTCATTGGCGTGACGAGCTGGATGTATGGCGCGCGCATCGTGCGCGCACAATTTCTCTCGATCCGCGAACAGGAATATGTGACCGCCGCGCACGCACTGGGCGTCAAAAATGACCGCATCATCTGGCGACATATTTTGCCCAACACGATGGGACCGATCATCGTGTTTGCCGCGCTCGGTCTCGTCAACGCGATTACCCTCGAGGCGTACGTGAGTTTTCTCGGGCTGGGCGTTCAAGAGCCAACTGCGTCGTGGGGTAACATCATCAATCAGGCGCTGAGTTTCATTCAGCGCGGGGTATGGTGGTTGTGGTTCTTTCCGAGTCTCATGATTATTCTCACGTTATTGTGCGTGAATTTTCTCGGCGACGGACTGCGCGATGCACTCGACCCGCGCAATTTGGTCGAGTCCTAGCGCGGATTCCAGTCTGATTGGTGGGCAGACCTTTCGGGTTTTCGGAAACCCGAAAGGTCTTTTGCCCACATACGAATTAGGAATCCGCTCTAGCGCGCACAGTCGCGTGTCCTACGAAGGTTTTCTGATCACTCACCTTACGCACCATCTGTCATTTCGAGATGGTCAGCCCGCAGGGGCTGTATGGGCTCAGGACTGTCATATCGAACGGAGTGAGATATCTCGCTCCGCTCGATATGACAAGTCCTGTGCAGCGGTTTATCTCGAGCGCAGTCGAGAGAGAGAAATCTCAGTGTTGGCAGAGCGAGATTTCTGTCTCGGCTGCGCTCGACACCGCAAAAACCGCTGCACAGAAACTTCCAACTGTCATTCTGAAGGGACTTGCGATGTAGGCGATGGGAATACATCGCACATCGCCAGAATCTCTATGCCAAACCAGAGATGCTTCGTCCCTCAGCATGACAGTTTCTGCGGGTCACGCAGCCCGCGTGGGCTGACCATCTCGAAATGACACTGCGTAACGTGAGTTATGATCAAACTCGCCTCTCTGTAGAGGGCGAGTTTTTATTTATTGGCTGTGATATAATTTTTGCCGACTGGGGAAAGGAGCAGCTATGCCTTCACCGTTTCCGGGGATGGACCCGTTTTTGGAAGGATATTTGTGGCCCGATGTGCATCAGGCGTTGGCATCCAAGATACGCGAAGTGTTAGCGCCGCAAATCAGGCCCAAGTATGTCGCGCGGTTAGAAGTGACAGTTGTCCAAGATGCAGGAGCGGAAGCGGAAGTTGGCGTGATGTACCCTGGCGTACAAGTTTTGAGAACGAAACACGCGCGAGAAGCCGTTGCGCCATACGAAACGAGACAAACTCGCCGCGCGCGTTTCGATGGAGCAAACATTGTCGCCCCATTAACTTTACCATTGCACGTCGAGTATCGCCAAGTGAATGTCCAAATTCGCGATGCGGGCAAGAACAAATTGGTGACAAGTATCGAGATTCTGTCGCCAGTGAACAAACGCGAACCGGGCGTGACAAAATATCGCAAAAAATGGCAGCGGCTATATAAAGCAGGGGTGAATCTACTCGAAATTGATTTATTGCGGCGAGGTCTTCGCTTTTGGGAATATAAACGCATGATCGAATCACCGTATGTTATCTCGCTTGTGCGCGCAAAAATGGAACGGGTCGAAGTTTGGCCCCTCACTCTTCAAGACCACTTGCCTGTTGTGCCTGTCCCATTGCTCCAACCGGATCTGCCTGTGGCGCTTGATTTGCAGCAAGTGCTGGACGCAATCTATGATATTGCCGCGTACGAGCTCACGCTTGATTATGATGCTGAACCTCCTCCGCCCGAGCTGTCACCCCATGACAAAGCTTGGGTGCGGAAATTACTGCAACCGGCGAGGAAAAAGTCATGACCAAATTCCGTTACGACGACCTCACGTGGGTAGAAGTGCGCGACGCGGCTGCTGCAAAAAAAGCGATTCTCGTTCCCATCGGCTCTATCGAAGATCACGGACCTCATTTGCCGCTCAACACGGACAATATCATCGTCGAAGCCGTGTGCTTTGAAGTGGCGCGGCGTGCGCCCGATGAAATTCTTTCGCTCCCGGTCTTACCCGTCGGCTTTGAAGACCACCACATGGATTATCCCGGTTCGCTCACGTCTTCGATGGAGACGCTGCTGACCTTTTTCGCGGACGCCGCAATCAGCGTGGCGCGACATGGTTTCACACATATCATGCTGGTCAATGGGCACGGTTCCAACTCGTCGCTCGTCGAGCTCGCGGCGCGCAAAGCGGTGCTGCAAACAGGGATGATTGTCGGCGCGATGGCGGGGAACGCGGCAGTGGACGACGTGTTGATTCGCGACTTGATCGCACAGCATCGCAAATCCGCGCACGGCGGGATTGGACATGCCTGTGAATTTGAGACGGCGATGATGCTTTACCTGCGGCCCGATTTGGTGCAAATGGATCGGGCGGCGCGCGAGATGGGCGTCCCTGACCTCAAGTATTTTAATTGGGATCACCCCAAGCCCGCTGCTTACGCGTGGATGGATTGGTGGTCCCGTTTTTCAAAAACCGGCATTGCAGGCGACCCGACCGTTGCGACGCGCGAATTTGGCGAAAGGATGTTTAATGCCACCGTCGAGCGGATGATCGAGCTACTGCGTGAATTCAAACAAATCCCCATCAAGCCCCGCCGCGACATGCACTAGAGGCGAGGACAAGAGAGCGAGGACAAGCCATCGCCCCTACGCCGATTCCAAACCGGCGTGGGAGGTAGGGGCAATCCCTTGTGGTTGCCCCATCCCCAGTGGTTGCCCCATCCCCAGTGGTTGCCCCATCCCCAGTGGTTGCCCCATCCCCAGTGGTTGCCCACCGCGCTTGGCGTTAGGGCGTTGTCTCTGACCGGTTGCGCAGCAGACTTGACGCGGTCGCGCGCAAGTCCATCGCTAGCGCATTCAACGCATGCGGCTTGTATTGGATGTGGCGCAGCCCGGAAATATCAAAGGGTATGTCCTGCGTATCTTGCACGAGCAAGATCACCTTTTTCCCCAGGGCGTGGGCATAACCGATTTCATAAAACACATTCGGATTTTTGCCCGTCGTGTCGGCGACGATAAAGTGGGCGCGCGCGATTTGCGTATAAATCGTATCCACGATCCGTTCGACCGTATGCGCGTCCTTGGCATGTTCGACGTGACAGGCCAAACTCTCGAGCGTCGGTTTGATCGTACGTTCGTAAATCGCAAAATGCTCTTCGCGGAAGGGCATCAGGACGAATACAAACGGCTTGTCGTTGCTTGTACCCAGGTGATCTGGATGCTTGCTGAGTAGAAAGCGCAGGCGGTCGAGGTCCGGACCGACATCCTGATAGAAACTGCGCGTGCCTTCGATGCGCCGCGTTAGTGTCACGACGAAATCGAGACTCTGACGCGTTTCAAAAGTGTCCAGCAGCGTACGGTAGAAGGTAAATTCGTCGGCGTGTCGTTTATTAAAGGCAAAGGGCATGTCGCGCAGTACGGTGTCGCGCTGCTCGCTCGCCAGACCGCGTGCCAGAATCTGCGCCAGGACGGACAAAATGGTCTGGACTTGTTCCAGTTCATCAGATGTGGGCATGTTGAATGTGTTCCTCTTCCAGGCGTTCGAGCAGTCGCAGTTTGTTTTGGACGTTCCGCAATCCGAGCAAGCCCAGCAAGTTGCTGCGAGTTGGGTTGCTCAGGGTTTCGCTCAACCATTCTTTGTATGCGCGCGGTTGCCCGTTCAGGTCTTGCAGTTCGTTCAAGTCTACTTTGGACAAGCTAGCATCCTCCTGGCTGGATGCGCCGGTCTGAATGATCTGTGAAACCTGAACCGATGGCAGAGTCAAGAGCTTGTTCAATGCCGGGAGATGTTCTTCCAGCGGGAGCTCCAAGAGGGACAATGTTCGCGCGTACAGTGACGTTTCCTGCGGTTCATCTGGTTTCAGACAAGCGCTGTCCAAAAGCCCCGCGAACACGCGCTCCACCAAATCGTGCGTTTCGAAATCAGTGTCAAAGTACTCGGTTTCAAGCGTCACTGTGCTGAGGAACCCACGCCGCAGAAATTCAACGGTAACGTCAAACGTTTGTTTCAAATATTCGTTGTGACGGGGGCGTGTCCCGTTGTTGTATGCTCGCGCGAGGTTTTGTTCACGCGTCAAGTCATGTTCACGCGTCAAGTTATGTTCGCGCAGGAGTTGCACTCCGGTGTGCGAAAGTAAGCGCACCGGAATGGTCTGTTTCCAACTGCATGTGATCTGATTGCCGTTCGTGTTGTTCTTGACCAGGCGGTGCTGTCCGATCCAGCTTGCCAATGCCTCCGGCGGAAAACACGCGCGAATCGGAATCACAAGGCGAAAATAGGAAGCATGACGCTTGAGTGCAAAAGCGGTCGTAAAATACCCCAACGCAAAGAGCGCCGAACCGACGGCAATCGTCTCCACCCATCCAACCTGAAAGGTAATGGCAATCACCATGCCTATCGCTGCCATCAAGAGAGTGATGACCGACTTGTTGGCATTTGCCAGATTCTTGGTGCGGCGTTCGATTTCGAGCATAGTCTGCGCCGCATCAAGAGATTGCTGTGCGATCTGCAATTGCTCTGCAAGTAAACTGCCTTCCAGCATCTGCGAAAGTTCCGTCGAGACGATTTGGATTTCCTCCAGGTCTTTGGCGAACATCGCATCAAGGTGTCGTGTCTCTTCGTTGATCTTGCCAATCAGATAAGGCGGCTGCCAGGTCGTATTCTCGATACTGCGGATGGTCGGATATCCAAACACCTTGATCGGCGCGTCAAAGGTGGTCATCTTGGCGGCAAAAGTCTGTGTATGGCGCGTGGCTTCCAAATGCCGAATCACATTTTGGATGACCGGCAGCTTGATGTTAACATACATCAAGTAGCGTTTGATTTGGGTCAAGGCGTCGAAATGCTCGGCGACATTGCCTTGCAAGGCAATTGCAACTCGACGGCGCAGCGGAATAAGATGATCGCGCGCCTGCTTCAGGATAGATGTGGTGCGGTCCAATGTATGCGCATAGAGAACCAGCGCGCAATACTTGTAAATCACGCTATCGTGCGTTGCCCATTCGTCCGGAGTGAATTCGCCGGAATAAAAGAGGAGCGTATTTCCGGTGCAGCTGGTGAATGCTCCGGCGTCGGCGCTGTCTGTTTTGACTTGAAGACCCAGTGAAGGGACGACAAATCCTGCACGCACGGAATCGCGCGTCTGCGCGTCGAGTAGGATCGCGCTCACCTGTGCATCGAACAAAAAGTCGCGGGCGGCTAGCTCCGTGGGCGGGTCAAGTGTCGCAGACTGGAATTGTTGAAAAGGCGTTACCCCGGCGCTCAGAATTGCCAATTTACTTCGAACCGCGTCTGGCGCGATACTGTACAGTAAATCTCCGACCGCGCGTTTCAGTTCGGGAACGAGTTCATCCAGCAACGCGCCCAGCGGTACACCCGGAATCGGCGCGAGAGTCAGTGTGTGCTGACAGAATCCGCGCTGATTGATTTTGCCGGGCATCGGAAAAACTGCCTCGGCGCGAGCATCGCGACTAAATTTGAAAACAGTGTGAAAGGTTACTGCATCACGCTCGAGCTCGATGTCGGTGACATGATCGGGCGATTGGGCGCCCAGTTTTTTTTCGATCTCGAGCAGCATGTTGTCGGCTAGTGGGAGCCAGTGATAGATGCAAATGCGGATCATGGGAGTGTTGGAAAACCGATTTGTTAAACCAGGATTTGGCTTGTTCCTTCGCCCCCATACAAGTATAGATTCCAATTTTGGCGTATGGCTATAGTCTACAAGTACTTGCATGCCTATCCGAAGAATTTTGTTATGACATGATGGCTGTATGTCGTGGCTTTTCTTTTTTCGACCACTATATATAGAGGACTTTCGCTTGTCATTTCGAACAGCGTGTCCGACGGAGTTCGTCGGCGAAATCTCGGTTTTTCGCACTGAGATTTCTCGCAAAACTTGTCCCGAAGAATTGAGGGAACGGCTGCTCAGAACTTGACCGGGGTCTGTCATATCGAATGTTTCGTATTGCGAAACGATGAGATATCTCGCCCCACTCGATATGACAGTCCTCTTGCTCACATAGCCCACACGGGCTGACCATCTGCACAGGACTTGTCATATCGAAGGGACTGAGATATCTCGCTCCGCTCGATATGACAAGTTTTCCGTTCACACAGCCCCCGCGGGCTGACCATCTCGAAATGACACTTGAGCGAAAGTCCTGATATAGATTCAGAGAAGGTCTTGGTGGGGACCTGTCCAGAATCTTATCTGAAGAACTAAACGCATGGACTTGACCATTGTGATTGTTTCGTTTCAGGTTCGAGATTGTTTGCAGCGCTGTCTCGAATCACTGCCGCGCGCCACAAATTCGTTGGCGTGCGAGACGATTGTGGTGGACAACGCGTCTACGGATGGGTCCGCGGCGCTCGTACGTAATGAATTTCCCCAGCTCCAGTTGCTTACAAACACTGAGAACCTCGGTTTTGCCAAAGCGTGCAATCAGGGCTTGGCGCTCGCGCAAGGGCGTTATTGGATGTTGTTGAATCCCGATACAGAAATTTCCAATGAGCACAGTGATTCGTTGAGCTTGATGGTGTCCTTTATGGATAAGCATGTGCGCGCAGGCGTCTGCGGACCCAGTTTGGTCTATCCTGATCGCTCGCATCAGCACTCGGCTTTTGCTTTTCCTTCTCTCGCACAGATCTATATGGACTTGTTTCCGGTCCATTGGCGTTTGCGCGAATCGCGCTTGAACGGGCGATATCCCCTCTCGAACTACACGCGAGGAGTTCCTTTTCAAATTGATCACCCGTTGGGCGGCGCGCTGATGGTGCGCGCCGCAACGGCGCAACAGGTCGGATGGTTGGATGAGGACTATTTTATTTACGCGGAAGAAGTGGACTGGTGTTTACGCATCCGGCGGGCGGGCTGGGAGATTTGGTGTGTGCCTGCGGCGCGAATCATTCATCACGAGGCGCGCAGCACCAGCCAATTTCGAGAGCGTATGTTTGTCGAGCTCTGGAAGGCGCGCTTGACACTTTTTCGCAAGCACTATGCGCGGGCATGGAACGCGGCGGCGCGCTATTTGGTGGGGCAAGGGATGAAACGCGCCAAGCGCGAAGCAGAAAAAGCGGCGCGGTCCGGCGCGCTTTCGGCGGATGAATTAAAGCGTCGTACTGCCGCGTATGATGCCGTCCTGCGTCTGTCCGCAGCGGATTCACAGTAATGTTATCGGTCATTGTGCTTACGCTGGACGAAGTCAAGCACATCCAAGCTTGTCTTGACTCGGTGCGCGATTTTGCGGATGAATTGCTCGTGTTCGATTCCGCGGTGGACGCGCGCGTGGTCGAATTGGCAAAGGCGAGCGGCGCGCGTGTGGTGCAGCGCAAGTTCGACAATTATGCCGCCCAACGCAATGCGGCAATGCAAGCGGCTCTCGGCGACTGGATTTTTTTCATGGATGCGGATGAACGCGCCGACGCTTTGGTGGGTAAAGAAATTCGTCGCGCCATTGCGCAAATTCAAGACACGCTGTCCAATGAGGTTTTGTTTTGGATCCCGCGCAAGAACTATATCTTTGGCAAGTGGATTCAGCACACCGGTTGGTCGCCCGATTACCAGCCGCGCGTTTTGAAAAAGGGCAAGGCCTGGTTCGACCCGGCGCGGCCGGTGCACGAACTGGTGATTGCGCAAGGCGGCGAATTGTTCTTGACCAACCCGCTGACACATTTCAATTATGAAACGCTGGCGCAGTTTCGTACCAAACAGCAGCGGTACACGCGCTACGAAGCGCAAAGCATGGTCGCCGAGGGCCTCCGCCCGCGCCGACGCAGCTACATCAGTATGCCGCTGCGCGAATTTCTCCGGCGTTTCGTTTCACTGCAAGGTTATCGCGACGGACTGCACGGTTTGGGATTGAGTTTGCTCATGGCATATTACGCGTTTTGGCGGCAGGTTTGGGCAGCAGAGCTGACAGCGCGAAAATAAGAAATGCGAAAACGGATTTTTATACTTCCGGCTCGTCGGGGTTCATGACCTCTTCCAGCGGTTCTTGATCCCGCGCTTCCCACACTGCCAGCGGCTCTTTGCGTCCGCGCACGCGAACCGGTGACAGCTCTCGCAGCACAATTCCTTCCGGCGCTTGGCGTGCGGTGGTCGCGTCGGTGAGAATTTGATTGTTGTTGGCAAACGCGCTGATGCGTGCGGCGACGTTTACAGTGTCGCCGACAAGTGTGTATTCCACTTTGCCCAATGCGCTGACGTTGCCCAGCACTGCCCAACCGGTGGCAAGTCCGATGCCGAAATTGAGTTTCTCTTCGGCGCTCCGTTTTTGTTGATAGCGCATCAGGTTGCGGCGAATCTGAATTGCCGTACGCAAGCCGCGTTCGCAGTGATCCGGCTGGTCGAGCGGGGCATTCCAAATCGCAATCAACGCGTCCCCCATGGGCTTGGAGATAGTCCCGCCTTCAGCTTGAATGGCTTGCAGCGCCAGCTCCATGTACCGGTTCACGGTCGCCAAAACGGTTTCGGCGGATAGCTCTTCGGAAAGGGTCGTGAACCCGCGCAAATCCGCGTACAAGACTGTCACGATGCGCCGCGCCCCGCTCAGGGGCAGTTCTCCCCGATCAATCGCGTCTACTACGCGTCCAACGCTTTCTGCCGGAACATACCGGCGGAAGAGCGATGCCAAAAAGTGGCGGCGTCTTTCTTCAAAGAGATAACGGAAAGCCGTAATGCTCAGCGCCGTTAAAATTAAAGCCAGCGCCGGGTAAAGAATCTGAATGACCGTGCCGCGGTTGAATGCTTCGAACGCATAAAGTAAAAGTCCCAGCAAATAGACCAGCGTGATAGCAATGGAATAAAGTGGGCGCAGATGCGGTAAGGTAAGCCCGGCAAGCAGGGCAAACGCCAACGTCAAAGCCAGTTGCCCAAGCGCTTCTTGCGTCTGCAAGGTGTTGGGCGGTGAGTTGAGCAGCATACTTGCCAGGTCTGCCTGCAAATTGACATTGTGTGTGCGCGCCTCACCGAAATTCAGCGGGATGGCATATTCTTCGGTTTCAATGCTTCCTGTCCCGCCGATAAAAACGATTTTGTCTTGGAGCGCGGACGCGGGGACGCTGCCGCGAAAAACATCTACGTACGAATAGGTCGGAATTCCGGAAGATGGACTGGTGAAATTGAGCAGCGCGTTGCCATGTTCATCTACCGGGATTTGGACGATGCCCGCGCGCACCACGCGCGCTGCCAAGTCGTATTGAATCTCTTGGATGCCCAGCGCGTGCGCGGCGGCAGCCAAACCCAGCGCGGGGTAGGTCACGCCCGCCGATTGGATGGCGGAGGGAATATGTCGCACCACTCCGTCGCTGTCCGGAATGATCGTGCGATGTCCTATTCCGCTAAACGCGTCGCGGAGGGTCGCATCCGGCAGAATCACGACATCGAACGCGCGCAAGGCATCCGCCTCGTTGGGATATGCAGCCGCTGCTACGCCGCTTGTGGCGACCAAGACGTTGTGGTTTGCCTGCAGCGTCGCGGCGAAACTACTGTCGTCGGGCGTAGGTTGGGCAAAGAGCAAATCAAAGGCGACCAGACGCGGCGGGATGTTCTCCAGACGATCGAGCAGTGCCGCGTGAATGGCGCGGGACCAAGGCCAGGGCCCGAGTTCATCGAGACTCTTGCTGTCAATCGCAATGATCGCAATGTCGGGATGGGGGGAAATCGGGTGATATAGGAAATCTGTCGCGAACCGGTTGAACGGCGCGAGCAGATTTGAAAAGAGCAAAAGATAAACAAAAAAACACACTCCCAACGCGATGGCAGCCCCGGCTTGCAGCCGCAGACGCAGGCGTGCATCGTTAAAGGGAGGCGGGAGATGGGTAAGCCGATTCGAAAAAAAACGGTCCGCGCGCGCAAGGAGCGATGAATAACCGTTCATGAGCCGTGGGCAAGGGTGGGTTCGAGTTGACTGGCAACAACCATACGTAATTGTGGGTGCAATCGTGCGATAGTGCGATAGTGCGATAGTTTGAGTTGACCGGCAACCGCCATACGTAATTGTGGGTTAGCTCTGCCGGTCAGGACGAATCGTGCGACGTGCGATGTGGGGCGCCCTCGAGCCAAATCGCTACGCGCGCATAACCTCGATCAAGTAACTGTTCCAAATCAGCGGCGCACGTTTCGTACGCGTCGAGTGAATTTCCATACGGATCCGAGATATCGTATTCCAGACCGCAGAATTCGCTCGTCAGGTGCAGCTTGGCGCGCGCGCCGGGGAACTCGGCGGCAAGTGCGTCCCGATGGCTGCGCGTCATCGCGAACACCAGGTCCGCTTCCCGCATCATGTCGGCGGTAATCGTGCGCGCCGTATGGTCTTGCAACGAAAGCCCGCGTTCGCGCATTACCGTTAGGGCGTGGCGTGAAGCGGGTTGTCCGTCAACGCCCCATGTCCCGGCGGATTCCACGCGGTATCGGTCGGTCTCACCGCGTTTGGCAAGTTGGGCGCGAAACAAGGCTGCCGCCATGGGCGAGCGACAAATGTTCCCCGTGCAGACGAAAAGGATAAAGATGGGTTTCACTCGGCGTCAATCAACAGATATTCCAGCTCTTGAATGCGTACGATCTGCTCGTCGGTCATCTGGCTGTCGTCCAGCGCCAACAGTTCGAGCAGCTCGTCGTCGAATTGTTCGAATTCTGCGGGTGAAAGCTTGGGGCGATCCTCTCCCAATTCATGGTAGCGTTTTTCGTATTCGCGATACTCGGGAGTCGTGTTGGTGCGGCGTCGTTTTGCTTTAGAGTTTGATGTTTTTCGAGTTGCCATAACTGGAAAAATTATACCATCGCTCGTGCGCCATCGCAACGCGCGCGACGAGTTCAAAACCTGTGAGGTCGGCGCGAAGCAGAGACCCTCACAGGTTTCGCACGATCAGGAATATAATCGGGGCATGTTGAATGTAATCATTTTGGGGATTACCTCATTCCTCACCGATTTCTCTACCGAAATGGTGTATCCGCTCCTGCCGCTGTATCTCACCTCGGCGCGGATCGGCGCGTCGCCGGCCATCGTCGGTTTGATCGAAGGCATCGCCGAAAGTCTCGCGAGCATCTTGAAAGTTTTTTCGGGTTACATTTCGGACCGCTTTCGCACGCGCAAACCGTTGACAATCCTCGGTTATAGCGCATCCACCATTGGCAAAATTTTTCTGTACATTTCGACGACGTGGCAAATCGTTTTGATTGGGCGCATCATTGACCGTTTCGGCAAAGGGATTCGCACCGCGCCGCGTGATGCGCTCATTGCCGATTCGACCGATTCGACGCGCCGCGGCGCGGCGTACGGTCTGCACCGCGCGCTCGACACGTTCGGCGCGGTCGCGGGCGTCGCCGTCGCGTACGTTTTGTTTGTCACCTTGCGGGATGATTTTCAGCCGATTTTTCTGTTCTCGCTGATTCCGGCGTTGCTTGCCGTCGTCGTTTTGTGTTTTGTGCGCGAAAAGACCTCACCCCTAACCCCTCTCCCAACGGGCGAGGGGAAAACGACCTCCCCCCTGACCCCTCTCCCAACGGGCGAGGGGAAAAAGGAAATTTGGTGGAGGAATTTACGCAGCAAGTGGCAGGGGCTGGACCGGCGTTTGAAATTTTTCTTGGTGATTGTTTTTGTATTCAGTCTCGGTAATTCCTCGAACCAGTTTTTGATTTTGCGCGCCACATCACTCGGCTATGACGATGCGGCGGCGATTCTGTTGTATTTGTTGTACAATGTCGTCTATGCTATCGGCGCGTATCCGTTCGGACATTTGAGCGACCGCATCGGACGCAAGAAATTGTTGGTCGCAGGTTACGCGGTGTATGGGGCGATTTATTTGGGGTTTGGCGTCACGGGCGCGACGCTACTGCCCATTTTATTTGGCATGTATGGTCTATACATCGCATTGACCGAAGGCGTGGAAAAGGCATTGGTGAGCGAACTCGCGCCCGCGCCGCAGCGCGCGACGTTGATCGGTTTGCACGCGACGGCAATCGGCGTTGGCTTGCTGCCCGCGTCACTGTTAGCAGGAGTATTGTGGGATGCGTCCGGCGCGCCCGCGCCGTTTTTCTTTGGCGGCGCGTTGGGCTTGGCAGCGGCGATTGCATTGTGGCGGTTGATTTAGAAACCGCGATGTATTGCATCGCACGAATCGGCGCGAATCTACGCGAATAATAGAAATGAGAAGTTTGGTATAATTGCGTTCGTAGTGACGAATTCATTCGTTCCGCGCGCCACCCAGAACGATTGAAATCGTTACTACACCATAAGCAAATCTGAAATCGTAAATCATAAATCCCCAAAGGAGTCCCTATTAGTACCCGCTTTATCCTCATCCGTCACGGCGAAACGGAATGGAATCGGCAGGACCGTTTTCGCGGCCGTTCGGATGTGCCGCTGAACGAAAACGGTTTGGCGCAAGCCGAGCGCATTGCCCTCCGGCTCGCGCCGCACAAAATCGCCGCCGTATACGCCAGCCCCCTGCCCCGCGCGATCCAAACTGCGCAGCCGCTTGCTGCATCACATAAACTCACCATCGAACCAACGGCGGACTTGTTGGACATTGATTACGGCGCGTGGGAAGGTATGGCGCGCGACGACATTCAAGCAAAATATCCCGACCTGTACACAAAATGGACCAAGACACCGGGCAAAGTAAAATTCCCCGGCGGTGAGTCCACACGCCAGGTGCGCTTGCGCGTCGAAACGTTGTTGAATGATTTGCGCGAGGAGCATTTGGGGGAAACCGTCGCGCTTGTCTCGCACCGCGTGACCTGTCACATTGCGCTGTGCGTCGCGCTCGATTTGCCGAACGACGCGATTTGGCATTTGCGCCAAGACGTGGGGTGCATCAACGAATTCGAAGAACGTGACGGCGTCTATGTCGTCACCTTGATGAATGAAACGGACCATTTACGCTGAACCTCGCAGGACAACTCCCTGCGAGGTTTGTCGTTAGAACTATGCCTGACAAAATTATTGAATTTGCACAAGCGGCTGCCGCGAGCGCACAGCCGCGCATTCGCCTCCCGCTCAAACACAGTCCGATGTTGCAGCAAGTGATAGACCGCGTGAACGCCGACGAGGAATTGTACGCCTTGTGGCTGGCGCAAAACGTGAATGCCGTAGACCGGCTCGGCATGAGCGATCACGGTCCGGTGCACATGAACATTGTGGCAAACACTTCGCTGCGGCTCGCGCGTCTCTTGCACGAACGCGACGTCGAATTCAGTCTCGTGAAAAACTACAACGCCATGCACGGGTTCACTTTTAACGACTCCGAAGTTGTGGTCGTGCTCACCGCGCTGCTCCACGACGTCGGCATGTCTATCCACCGCATTGATCACGAGCAATACAGTTTGTTTGTCGCGCAGCCGATCCTCCAACGCTTGCTGCAAGATTTGTACCCCGTCGGCGCGGCTACGATTTTGCGTTCGGAAATCCTGCACGCGATTATTTCGCATCGCGCGGGCGGCAGACCGTTCACCGTCGAAGCGGGGATCGTGCGCGTCGGCGACGCGTTGGACATGTCGCAAGGACGCTCGCGCATTCCGTTTCAAGCGGGCAACGTCAACATCCATTCCGTTTCTGCCGCCGCCGTAGACAAAGTGGAAATCAGTCACGGCGAAGAGCGCCCGATTCGCATTCGCATCGTGATGAACAATTCGGCAGGCATTTTTCAGGTAGATGAATTGATGAAAGACAAGCTGCGCGGCTCCGGCATCGAGCACTATGTCGAGGTCGAAGCGATGGTCACGGGCGAGACCGAAAAAAAGTTGGTGACGGTTGTAAAGATTTGAAGTTGAAGGTTAGAGGTTTCACCCACTGTCAAAATGAGATCTAGAGCGGATTCCTGATTCGTATGTGGGCGCAAGACCTTTCAGGTTTCCGAAAACCCGAAAGGTCTACCCACCAATCAAAGTGGAATCCGCTCTAGCCGAGGCACTCCTCTGTGTGATACAGTTTGTTTACCCAACAAATTGGCTTTTCACACGAAAGGAGTGCCCGATGAACAGTTTACAACTACACCGCCAACTCACGCAACAGTTTTCAACGATTGGAGTGAAAGCGACACCGCACCAACGCGCCAACTTGGCGCTACTCTGTCAAGCCCTCGCCTTCAGTCCGAACTGCCATCTCGCCACGCTCGCCTTGGGTTTGCCTTTGCCGGGACGTCGCGAGAACTTGATTCAACACCTGCGGCGCACCTTGAAAAATAAACAATTGCGCTCGGTCGAGTGTTACGCGCCCCTCGTGCGGCATCTCTTTCACCACTGGCCCGACCGCGAGGTGAATCTGGTGATGGATCGCACGGACCTGAAACACGATTGGAGCATCTTGACGCTGGGTGCCGTGCATCAGAAACGGCTGCTGCCACTCACCTGGGAGGTCTTGCCCTTTGGCGGCACGGGTGCCGACGATCAAACGCCCCTGTTACAGCGCATTCAACCCGCACTCCCGCCACGCTCGCAAGTGCGGATCAATTTCTACGGCGATAGCGAGTTTCGCGCCGTGTCCGTGCAGCAATGTTGCCGTGATTTCGGTTGGCATTGGCAAGTCGGTCTCAAGTCCGACCTGTGGTTTTATGCTCCGCCCGGCGAGTGGCATCCGTTGCGCGACTTGCCCTTACAACCCGGACAGCGGTGTTATCGTTCCGATGTGTTTTTGACCCGCGAGCATCAGTTTGGACCGCTGCAACTGCTCGCAGATTGGTCGCCGAACCAAGACTCCCCGCGCTACTGGGCACTCGATTTGCCCGCCGATAGCCAGGCGTGGCGGCGCGGACGTAAACGCTACTGGATTGAACCGGGTTTTCGCGATTGGAAGAGTTATGGCTTTGATTTGGAACAAAGTCACCTCACCGATCGCCATCGCTTGGAAGGCTTGCTGCTGGGACTGGCGGTCACGACACTCTGGATGATCCATGTCGGTGAAACCTTGATCTCCACGGGACTGTAGCGCGGCACGGAATCAAGCCGAGTTAGGCGCCAAGCCACCGCCGCGCGCCGGCAGGACCCTGACAGAGACGACGACGGCATGAGGGACATTTGCACAAGATGTCTGCACGACCCACTTGTGACGCCGCCGTGTTGATCCAGGCGTATTCGCATGCGTGTATGCGCTGCGTTTGTGCACATAATTCGGGCGATGGTGTTCATCGCATTAATCGCAGACGCGCCTTCGCGCATCTGACGGAAAGTTTTTGTTATTTCTCACTGACAGTGGTTGAAGGTTGGAGGTTAGAGGTTGGAGGTCAGAAGTTCGATTCCAATTTCTAACTTCTAATCGTTTCCACAAATCTATATCGAGAGAACAGAAAGATGATGACCACACCTCTCCTGGCTACCAAGCTCTACATCCCCCGACTCCCGCCGGCACTGGTCTCGCGCCCGCGCTTGATCGAGCGCTTGAACGCCGGCCTCCAGCACACGCCCGGCGTGACGCTCATTTCTGCCCCGGCTGGCTTTGGCAAGACCACCCTGCTCAGCCACTGGATTCCGCAAGCCGGTCGCCCGGTGGCGTGGCTGTCACTGGACGAACACGACAACGACCCGCCCCGCTTTTTCGCCTACCTGGTGGCGGCATTGCAGACGATCGGCATCGAGTTCGATGACCCGGTCTTGACCTGGCAGATGGTGACCTGGCTGGGTGCAGCCCCCGGCGGGTCGCTTCAGGGTTTGCTGATCCCCTTGCTCAATCGGCTGGCGGCAGCGCCAGCCTGCGTCCTGGTGCTGGATGATTACCACCTCATTGACGCCCCGACGATTCACCAGGGAATCGGCTTCTTATTGGAGCGCGTGCCGCCTCAGTTCCACCTGGTTCTGTCGAGTCGCGCCGACCCACCGTTGCCGCTCGCCCGGCTGCGCGCCCGCCAGCAGTTGACCGAGCTGCGGGCAGCCGATCTGCGGTTCAGTCGAGCCGAGGCGGTCGCCTTTTTCCGGCAACTCGAATCGTCGCCCCTCTCCAGCGAACAGATCGCGGCTCTGGAAAACCGCACCGAGGGCTGGGTCGCCGGACTGCAACTGGTGGCACACTCGCTGCAGGGTCAAGACGCCGCAGCGGTAGCGGCTTTTGTTGACGATTTTGCCGGCAGCCAACGCTACGTGTCCGACTATTTGGCGGATGAGGTGTTTACCAGCCAGCCGGGATCGGTCCGGCAATTCCTGACCCAGACCGCCATCCTGGAACGCTTCACCGCCGATCTCTGCGACGCGGTGACCGGCAACGACGACGGACACGCCGTGCTCGACCACCTGGATCGGGTCAATCTATTCCTGGTTGCGCTCGACGGGCAACGCTGCTGGTATCGTTACCACCACCTGTTTGCCGAATTCCTGCGCCAGCAGTTGGAACGAGACACCCCGGACGACGAGCAAGCCGCGCTCCACCGGCGCGCCAGCCAATGGTATGAAACTCACGGCTGGATCAACGACGCCATTGACCACGCCCTGCGCGCCGGGGATTGGGAATCTGCCGTGCGCTTGTTGAATGTGGCACTCGATAGCGTCCAAAGGCCCCAACAGTATCAAACCTGGCAACGCTGGCTCGCCGCCCTACCCGAGACCGTGTTGCTCGCCGAGCCGCACCTGTGCGTCGAATACGCGTGGGCGTTGGTATTGGGCGGACGTCTGGCAGCGAGCGAACGCCCCTTGCAGATGGCTGAGCAAACGTGGCAAGCCCGGGGCGACGAGGCGCAGTTGGGCAAGGTGTATGCCACCCGCGCTTTTCTCGAACGCATCCGGGGTGATCTGCCCGCAGCCATCGCGCTGGCGCATGAGGCACTGACCCGGCTGCCGCCCAGCCCGGCGCGTGGTCTGGCGGCATTCACTCTGGCTCTATGCTACCATCAGACTGGTCAGGTGCAAGCCGCCGAAATGATCCTGCAGCTCATCCTGTCCAGTCGCCCCGCCAGAGACAGCTCGATCCACCTGGGATTGATGCTGATAATGGGGCTAGACCAGGTCGCTCAGGGCCGGTTGCGTCAGGCGCTACAGACCTGGACGGAGGTGCTGCAATCGGCTGAGGAAGGGGGATGGCGATTGGCGACCCTAGTTGCCCGCGCGTTGATCGCGCAGGTACACTATGAATGGAACGATCTGGATCAGTCCGCCGCATTGTGGCAAACCTGGCTAGACCAATGGGGACAACCGTCGTATGCAGATTATTTCCCCTGGCTGATCCAGGGCTTGGCCCGGTTGCAATGGTCCCGGGGTGCGGAGCAAGATGCCTTTGCCACGCTGGCGCAGGCGGCTCATCTCGCGCGCCAGCTTGGCAACCCGGTCGTCGCGACGCAGATCGAAGCCCAGCAGGTGCGCTTCTGGCTGGATCAGGGCGATCTCGCCGCCGCCTCGGGCTGGCTCCAGGCGCACCCGCTCCGGCGCGACGACGAGCCGGACTATACCCGGCAGAGCGAATACCTGGCACGGGTGCGCGTGCTGATCCACCAGGCAGATCCCGGTGCGCTGGCTGAGGCAGACCAGTGGCTCTCCATCTTGCTGGCGCAGGCACAAGCCGCTGGGCGACAGGGAGACGAGATCGAGAATCTGGTACTGCAAGCGCTCCGGGCATCGCGGGCGAACCAGCCCGAGCAGGCACTTGCGGCTCTGGAACAGGCACTGACCCTTGCCGAACCAGAGGGCTATGTCCGCACCTTTATTGACGAGGGCGAGCCGCTGGCTGCATTGCTGCGGCAAGCGGCGGCACGAGGCATCGCGCCGGGTTATGTGACCAAATTGCTGGCATCCTTCCCCCACCCCCATACCCCCACACTCCTCAGCGAACGGGAAATCCAGGTCCTCAAACTCATCGCTGCCGGCGATGACACCGGGCAAATCGCCGAGCGACTCGTCATTTCGGTCCACACTGCCCGCACCCATGTCAAGAGCATCTATCAAAAGCTCGACGTGCACAGCCGGGTCCAAGCGATAGCCAAAGCCCGCGAGCTCGACCTCATCTGACCCCTTCCCTCGTCTTATCGTACCCCACTCCGCATCCCACAAATACCCCATCCCAATACCGCATTTAGGCGATGACATTCGCCAGCCCGGTGCGCATACTGCTCGCATCACGGAATGATCGAGGAGTCTTGCATAATGTTGGACAAGCTACGCGACCGGGCGCTGCACGTCATTGCCGCCACCCCCACATGCATCCTGTCTACCACGGGACCCGCCGGGCTGCAAGCCTCGGTTGTATCCTGCCGGGTGCACGCGGCGCAGTC
Source organism: Chloroflexota bacterium (assembly GCA_016209205.1). Classification (GTDB taxonomy): domain Bacteria; phylum Chloroflexota; class Anaerolineae; order UBA4142; family SHND01; genus SHND01. The sequence continues at coordinate 82,374 of JACQWQ010000061.1, read as the reverse complement.
CGACCCCGAGCAGCAGCAAAGGGTATTTGTATTCATCCCGGTCACATCTGACCACCTCTTTAACTTGGAACATTGTCCCGAAGTCATGCTGACCACGCCCCAATGGCAATTGCGCGGCTTGGTTGGCGCAGATCAAGCCGCGCCCCCGGAGGTCACCGTCATCGAGTGTCAGCAACAGGTGATGACGTTCCAGGTGACGCCGGTGCAGATGCACATCGAACCCACCGGCGAAGGCAGCCATCGTGAAACCATTGATTTCTGCCCTCGGTTTCAGCAAAGGGAGGTGCGCCCATGATCGAATAGACCCGGCGCCGAATCGCACGTTTCGACCACAGCAGAATAGAACAAGGAGAAAAAACGATGAACGACCGAATCACTTTGCACCGCGCGGCGGCATCATCCCCGCTCCCTTCGGAGAACGCGGGGTCTGCGATCCGCACGCGCATCTCGACCCGCGCGGCGATTGAGTTGGCGAGCAAGTTGCTCTTGCTCGGCGCGCTCCTCGCGCTGTTCACGCTCTCCACGCCAGTCGCGCCGCACACTCACGCGGCGGCGACGCGCGTCCAACCCGAATGGGGCAAGCTGCCGCTTTACTTTATCGCCAACCAGGGGCAAATGGACGCGCACGTCGGCTACTATGTCCAGGGCAGCGACAAGACGCTCTACTTTGCATCTGAAGGTGTCACCTTCGCGCTGACCGACCTAACCCCCCAACCCCCTTCCCTGCAAGGGAAGGGGGAGGAGGACTCCCCTCCCCGCTTCGGGGAGGGGCTGGGGGAGAGGTCTGAACGCTGGATCGTCAAACTCGATTTCATCGGCGCGAATTCCGTGCGCCCGATCGGGCAGAACCAGACCGACGCGATCATCTCGTACTTTAAGGGCGCACCCGACCAGTGGCGCAGCGGCTTGCCGACCTACTCCACAATCGTCTATCGCGATTTGTGGGAGGGGATTGACCTGATGTACAGCGGCACGGTCAATCGGCTCAAGTACGAATTCGTCGTCCAGCCGGGCACAGACCCCGCCGCCATTCGTCTTGGCTATCGCGGCGCGACCGTGCAGTTGAACGACGCGGGGCAGTTGGAGGTCAGCACACCCGCGGGCGGCTTTCACGACGATGCGCCGGTGGCGTATCAAGAAGTGGACGGGCAGCGCGTGCCGGTTGCGGTGGGCTATTCACTGGAGGATGCCGCGCAGTGGGGCGCGGACGAGTCGGGCGCGGACGAGCCGCGCTCCTACGGCTTTCGCGTGGGCATGTATGACCCTACCTTGCCGCTGGTGATCGACCCTGCCGTGCTGGTCTACGCGGGCTACATCGGCGGCAGCGGCTATGATAGGGGCTATGGCATTGCGGTGGACGCGGCGGGCAACGCTTACGTCACGGGCTACACCCACTCGACCGACGCGACCTTCCCTGTGACTATCGGACCTGACCTCACCCACAATGGTGACGCCGATGTGTTCGTGGCGAAGGTGAAGGCGGACGGGACAGGGTTGGTCTACGCGGGCTACATCGGCGGCAGCAAGCCTGACAAGGGCTACGGCATTGCGGTGGACGCGGCGGGCAACGCCTACGTCACGGGCTACACTAACTCGGGAGATGGGACCTTTCCTGTGATCATCGGACCCGACCTCATCTACAACGGCGGCTACGACGATGCGTTCGTGGCGAAGGTAAAGGCAGATGGTACGAGTTTGGCATACTCTGGCTACATCGGCGGCAAAAGCAATGAACATGGTAACGCCATCGCGGTGACCCCGTCGGGTACCGCCTACGTCACGGGCTACACCAACTCGTCCCAGGCGACCTTCCCTGTAACCCTTGGACCTGACCTCACCTACAATGGCAATGGTATTGACCCCGACGCGTTCGTGGCAAAGGTGATGGCGGACGGGTCACAGTTGATGTATGCCGGCTATATCGGCGGCAGCAGTCAAGACGTAGGCGCCGGCATTGCCGTGGACGAGCATGGCTATGCCTACGTCACCGGCGAGACTTGGTCGTCTGAGAGTTTGTGAATCTAACCCCTCCGTAGACGGCTTGCGCCCATATCTAGTATGGACACAACCAATGACCTACTAGATGTTGCGGTAACGCAGTCCATTGCGGCGAAGAAGGGGGATATTTTCACAAACTCTGAGGCGACCTTCCCCGTAACCGGCGGACCCGACCTCACCTACAACGGCAGCTTCGGTGACGCGTTCGTGGCGAAGGTGCAGGTGCTTGGGGGAGGTTTGGTGTATGCCGGCTACATCGGCGGCAGCCGCAATGACGTCGGCTACGGCATTGCAGTGGATACGACGGGCAGCGCCTACGTCACCGGCATGGCGCAATCGAACGAGGCGACCTTCCCCGTGACTATCGGGCCCGACCTTACCCACAATGGCGACAGGGATGCGTTTGTGGCAAAAGTGCAGCCAGATGGGAGGGGATTGGTGTACGCCGGCTACATCGGCGGCAAATATCATGACGAGGGCTTGGGCATTGCGGTGGATGCGGCGGGTAACGCCTACATCACGGGCCACACTCAGTCGGACGAGGCGACCTTCCCCGTGACCGGCGGACCCGACCTCACGTACAACGGCTCGACAGACGCGTTTGTGGCAAAGATTCAGCCGGATGGGACGGGGTTGGTGTATTGCGGCTATATCGGCGGCTACAACGAAGAGAGAGGGCATGGCATTGCGGTGGACACGGAGGGTAACGCCTACGTCGCGGGATTCACCGGCTCGACCGAGGCAACCTTCCCAGTGACCATCGGACCCGACCTCACCTTCAATGGCGGCACGTATGACGCGTTCGTCGCGAAGGTGCCTCTGCTCCTTGGCGCATCTGAAAGGATGAACCAGCCAGGACACCCTGAACAGAATAATCTGCTCTGCGTGCTCCCCCGCTGACGCGGTTGGCAACAATTGGTGGTGCATGAAGGTGTCCCGGGTCCGACTGATTCTCAGGCTCGCAGCACCACTGAATGACCGACCTCTGGCTGGTGATTAGCGTAAGTATAGCACGACGCGAAATGTTTTTCATCGTTGGTGGTGAGCGGAGATCATGTTGACTGATTCGTTTGTGGGATGGTAGGGGCAATCCCTTGTGGTTGCCCAACTGGAATGGGCGAGGACAAGCCGTCGCCCCTACGCTGACACCACCAATCAATTCGGAATCCGCTCTAAACAGATCGAATGGCTCACGCGGTTGGACGTCGAGCATGATAATTTGCGCGCGGCGTTGGCGTGGGCAATTTCAGAGAACGCGACGCGCGCCGCCAAGGCGTTACGCTTGACTGCCGCGCTCTGGATGTATTGGGATACGCGCGGTTATTTCCATGAGGGGATTCAATGGTGCGAACGCGCGTTGGCGGCGAGTGAGGCGGAGAATTCCGCGCGGGTGCAAACCATCATTGGCGCGGGTATGGTCGCGCGCTTGGGGGACATGGAGCGCACTATTGTTTTGGGCGAGCAAGCGCTTGCGCTCGCGCGCAGAATTCAAGACCGACGCGGCGCCGCCGAAGCGCTGTTTGGCTTGGGCGTGATATGCTTTTACACTGGCGATACGGCGCGCGCCGACGCGCTGCTGGACGAAGCGTTGCAATTGTGGAACGCGCTGGGTGATCCATGGGACATTGCGCACGCGCAGGGTCCCTTTGCGCAACGCGCGCTCCTGAAGGGCGATTATGCCCGCGCCGCCGAATTGTATGGCAAGAGCTTGACGTTGTTCCGACAAGTCGGCGACTTGCGCGAAGTCGCGGGCGCATTGGGAAATTTAACGGGCGTGGTCAAAACGCAAGGCGACCTCACGCGCGCCCACGCGCTCGCGCAAGAAGGGCTGGATCTGTATTCTGCATTGGCGGACAAACATGGGATTGCCACGGCGCAGTGCGCATTGGGACAGATTGCGCGCGCCCAAGGGCAGTGGCAGACGGCGCACACTTGTTTAGATGCAAGCATCGCGTTGTTCGAGGAAATGGGCGACAAAGGGTGTCGTCTCGAATCGGCATTGGAGTTTGCCGCGCTGCTGCAAGATGAGCATCAAAGTGCAAAGGCAGCAGAGTTCGCGGCGCGCATTGTGCAAGATGCCGAAACGCTGGGCTGGATGCCGGGCATTCCTTGCGCGAAAAATATCCTTGCGCGCGCCGCATTAGCTCAAGACGATGTCGAAGGCGCGCAATTGCATTCGACCCAAGCAATGCAACACGCTGGGGCGCTGCTCGAACCCATCGCTGCCATTGGATTGATTGAAACGGCAGCCCTGCTTGCGAACGCGCGCCGATTGTTCGTCACCGCGACAAAATTATTCCGCGCGGCGCAAACCGAACGCGCCCAGATTGGCGCCCCGCTTTCACCGGTCGAACGCGGACAGTATGACCGCGTTCTTGATGCACTGCGCGCACAGTTGGGCGCGGACGATTTCGAGCGCGCCTGGGCAGAAGGTCGCGCGTTGACAATGTCACAGGCAAGAGGACTTGCGCTGGCAATGGCGAGTAAATAAAAACTGCGCCGTATTGCACACGACGCAGTTTTTTTATTCCCAAAAGAATTTCGCTACACGTTCCACCCACTCGTGCGGATGTTCCTCGTGTACGCTGTGTCCCGTGTCCGGCGCAAGCCACAATTGCGCGTTGGCTAAATTTTCTGCCATGAATTCCGCGTGATGGGACGGCGCATTGACGGAATCGTTTGCGCCTTGAATGACGAGCACGGGCGTTTTTACTCGGTGCAAATCATTCGGCGTGTAATTGGGCGCGCGCGCGATCTCCCGACCGGTGCGATCCATCAGGGCGCGCCAATAGCCGGGATAACGCGGCGCGTCGTGCAGCGCGGCGAGTTCCGCGCCCCACGTTGCGCTGATGCGGTCTGACCAATCGGCTTGACCGTACCGCAGTAAATCCGCGCTCACGTACGCATTGCCCGCCATCACGACGGATTTTTTCACCACATCGGCATGTTCCACCGTCAACACGAGCGCAACATTACCGCCGTTGGAATGCCCGACGACAAAAGCGGGCGCGATATGTAACGCGCGCAGAAATTCCGCTAAATCGTTCGCCAACAAATCAAACGTATATTCGTTGCGCGGGTCGAGCGTTTTGCCGTGCCCGCGACAATCGGGCGCGAGAACGCGAAAATGTTTGGCGAGACCATCGCGCACAGTTTTCCATTCACTCGCACCCGTGCCGCCGGAACCGTGAACGAGCAGCAGCGGCGGCGCGTCGGACGCGCCATATTCATTGTAAAGCATTTGCAGATCCGAAACGCGGGCGAAAGGCATGTGAGACATTATAGCCCGACCGAGAAAAGGTGAAAACTTACGCGGGCAGTGTTTCGCTGTGGCGCCGTACCGTCGCGCCAATGATCAAACCTGCGCTGACCAGCACCAGATTTTTTACCACGAATTCGCCGATGGTCGTCAGCAGTAACGGGTTGTTATTTTGAAACGCAAGTTCGGGCAGGGTCAACAACACGAGAAATGTGCCACCCATTTGCATAAAGAAAAACAACAGGGTGAGGCGCAAGACAAACCGCGTCAGCAGCCCCGCGCCGACAATGATTTCCCAAATGCCCACGGCGGGCACGACGAACGATGGGGGCAGCCACGGCATCGTTTCTACGACAAGACCGGCGACCGGGCTCAAGCCAATGACTTTGAGCGCGCCAAACCAAATAAACGTTAGCGCCAACGCGATGCGCAGCAGCGGAACACCGTACTGCGCCATGGTCATTACAATTTGGGCGTCCAGTCGCTCGAACGCGTGCAGTCCTGACTGAAACCATTTGTGATTTCTCAGCATTTTGTTTCTCCCCGTGAATCGAATTCACTCTAATTACGTCTCAGCGGGGTTACGTTGTACTGTACAACCTGTTTTGATTCGCGGGTTATTACCAGCGCGCGTCAAATTGATTGACGGTAGGATTGGTTCTACAATGGCGTTGATTTCAACGACAAAGGGATGCAAGATGCGATTGCCTAATGGCAAAAATCAGAATGTTTTGATTCGTTTTGAAAACGTGACCAAACAATTTCACGAAGGCGAAAAGGACCGCGTCGTTTTGCAAGGCGTCAATGCCGAAATCGCGCGCGGCGAATTCGTCGCGATTGTGGGACGCAGCGGCAGCGGCAAGAGCACGCTGCTGAATCTCTTGGCGGGGCTTGACACGCCGACGAGCGGTGACATTTTTATCGCGCTCCCGGACGGTGCGGCGGGAGCGCACGACACGAACATTGCCAAGTTGAATGACACCGCGCGCACCCTCTTTCGCCGCAAGCACATCGGTTTCGTGTTTCAGTTTTTCAATCTCATTCCGACGTTGACCGTGCGCGAAAATGTTTTGATGCCCGCAGAACTGGCGGGCTGGGATGATAAACGCGCGCGTGCCCAAGCCGACCGTTTGTTGAACGCAATCGGTCTGGCGGAACGCGGCAATGTGTTCCCCGATAAACTTTCGGGGGGCGAAGGCGTGAAACGTGAAATGTGAGGCGTGAGACGTAAGGCGTGAAACGTGAAACTGCCTGCCCCGAGAAAAGCGAAGGGTGGAACGTGAATGACGTTTGACGCTTGACGCTTGACGTTTGACGATATGAGAATGACTCTTTTCAAAACCGTCCTCCGCGATCAACTGCGCCGCCCGTGGCTGATGCTGCTTTTGATTATTTCTGTCGCGCTTGGCGTCGCGGTCGTCGTGGCGGTGGATTTGGCGAATGCGTCGGCGACGCGCGCGTTTCAACTTTCCACTGAAGTGATTGTCGGCAAGGCGACGCATCAAATTGTCGGCGGCGCGAACGGGTTTGACGACGCGGTGTATCGCAATTTGCGATTGCGTGGTTTCCGCAACGCCGCGCCGATTGTGGAAGGGTACGCGGGCGCGCTTGCGACCAATGGTCGCGACGAATTGGGCGGGCAGACGATGCGCGTGTTAGGCATTGACCTTTTCGCCGAACCGCCATTTCGTACCTACATTACTGCGGGCGCAAACGTTTCGCTAGACGCGTTGACCGCGTTTTATACGCAGCCCGGCGCGGTGTTGATTTCGCAAGACAGCGCGACAAGATGGGGACTGGAGCCGGGAGACTGGCTAACCTTGCAGATTGGGACGGCGCAAAAACGCGTGCGAATAGTTGGATTGATGCAACCGCCGAATCATGACACGCGGTCACGCTCAGCGCTCGATGTATTCGCTGCGCTTGACGGGCGTGACCGCGTGTCACAAGTTTCATCGCGCGTGTTGGAAGGTTTGATTTTTACCGACATTGCGAGCGCGCAAGAATTGTTTGACCTCGACGGAAAATTGACGCGCATTGATTTGATTGCGACGCCGGAAGAAGCGATTGAAATCGCTACTACGCTGCCGCAGGGTTTGCGCATCGCGCGTGCGTCGGAGCAAGCCGATACGGTGAATCAACTGACTGCCGCGTTTCAGCTGAACCTCGCCGCGTTCAGTTTGCTCGCGCTGGCGGTGGGCATGTTTTTGATTTACAACACGGCGATGTTTAGCGTCGTGCAGCGGCGCCGCATCTTGGGCATTCTGCGCTGCGTCGGCGTGACGGGGCGCGAAATTTTTGCATTGATCATGGCAGAAGCGGCGCTGTTGGGCTTGACCGGTTCGCTGCTCGGTGTGGGCTTGGGGATTTTGCTCGGACGTTTGACCGTCGCGCTCGTGACGCAAACGATCAATGATTTGTATTTCACTTTGATGGTGAGCGATGTAGCGATGGAACCGTCGAGTTTGCTCAAAGGGCTGCTGCTCGGAATTTTTTCCGCGCTCGTCGCGGCGGCGCTGCCGGCGTATGAAGCGAGTTCCGTCCCCGCCGTCACGGTGTTGCAGCGCTCCGATTTGGAAGACCGCGTGCGGCGTTTGCTGCCGCGCTTGAATGTGATCGGCGCGGGGTTGATTCTCGGCGGCGCGGCAATTTTGTTTTTCGCACAGCGCAATGTGGCGCTGTTGTTTGCCGGAATTTTTATCGCGCTGTTTGGGTTGGTATTGTATGTTCCGATTGTGACGGTCGGGATGATGCGCGTTGCGACAATGACGCTGGGGCGGATTGGTTTGATTGCCCGAATGGCGTCGCGCACGATTACGGTCGCGTTGAGTCGCACGTCTGTCGCAATTGCTTCGTTGATGATTGCGGTCGCGGTGACGATTGGCGTGACGGTGATGATCGCGTCGTTTCGGACGACGGTGGAGAATTGGCTGAGCCAAACGCTGAACGCGGATTTTTATGTAACGTCGCCATTGGCGGGCGCGAACCGCGTGGTTTCGATGGACCCGGCGTTGGTGGACAAGGCGCGCGCAGTCCCTGGCGTGCAGGATGTGGAGATATTACGAAGCGTGACGGTGCGTTCACCGGAGATTGGAGAGGTGCGACTGAATGCGGTCACGCCCGGGCGCGCGCGTGAAGCGCGGATTTTTCGCAGTTACAATGGCGACCCGGCAAAAATTTACGAACAATTGGACGCAGGTGCGATTGCGCTTACGGAACCGTTTGCAAATCGGCACAACGTGCGCGAGGGTTCGACGCTGTCGTTGTTGACGGACAAAGGCGTACAAGAATTTAGCATCGTCGGCGTCTATTACGATTATTCGAGCGACCAGGGTTCGATTTTGATGTCGCGTGAGGTGTACACAAATTATTGGAATGATCCCGCGATTTCGGGTTTTTCGGTGTACGTTGCGCCAAACTATGATGTGAATCAAGTCGAAGACGCGGTGCGCGTGGCGCTCGGCGTGGGGAACGCTGCGGCATCGGGGAACGCTGCGGCGAGCGTTCCGTACGTGGTGGTGCAGAGCAATCGCGCGTTACGTGAGTCGGCGCTGGTGATTTTTGACCGCACCTTTGCGATTACGCAGGCGCTGCGCGTGATTTCCGTCGCGGTCGCGTTCATCGGCATTCTATCCGCGTTGATGGCGCTGCAATTGGAGCGCACGCGCGAATTGGGCACGCTGCGCGCGACAGGCATGACGCTGCGGCAGTTGTGGCGACTCACGCTGTTGGAAAGCGGACTGATGGGCGCGGCGGCGGGCATTCTCGCGATTCCCGTCGGCTTGCTGCTCGCGGCAATTTTGATTTACGTCATCAACTTGCGTTCGTTCGGCTGGACGATTCTTTTCACGCCTGTACCTGAAGTGTATGTACAAGCGGTGCTTGTTTCGACCGGCGCGGCGCTGCTCGCGGCGATTTATCCGATGCTGCGGCTGAGTGGATTGCAAGTGGTGGAGGCGTTGAGGGAAGAGCGATCAGTGATCAGTGAGCAGTGATCAGTGATCAGTGATCAGTGATCAGTGATCAGTGATCAGTGATCAGTGATCAGTCATCAGAGACCAGTAACCGGATTAGAGATTGGAGACTGGAGATTGAAAACGTGAAACTGCTTGGCCTGAACAACGTGAAGGATGAAACGTGAAATGTAGGGAACGTTCGCCGCAACGTTCCATTCACGGGTCGTACCATCGCGTGCGGGAGGGGAACGAAACGGCGTTCGTTCCATACCATCACGTGCGGGAGGGGGAGCGAAACGGCGTTCGTTCCATACCCTGAAAAGCAAATGAGGAAAATTTTTAGCGTAGTGGGAATTTTGATTCTAATCGGTATCGGCGCATTCCTGTACTGGCGTTCGACGCAAACCGCGCCCGTCGCAACTGAAATCACCGCGCTGCAATCTTCGCAGGGCGCGGAGGGATTCGCGCGCGTGACGGAACCGCGTGCGATGCAATTTCCGCAAGACCACGGACCGCATCCCGATTTTCAAACGGAATGGTGGTATTACACGGGGAATTTGCAGGCAAAAGACGGACGACGTTTCGGTTATCAATTGACATTCTTTCGGCGTGGCATTACGCCCGGGGATGTAGGGGCAGTGCCTTGTGCCTGCCCCAATTGTGCCTGCCCCAATTGTGCCTGCCCTGCATTGGGCGACCACAAGGGTGCGCCCCTACAATCGACGCGTGCTTCCGATTGGGCGACGAATCAGATTTATTTTGCGCATTTCGCAATCACGGATGCGAAAAATAATGTACACAACGAAACGGAAATTTTTTCGCGGGGCGCGGCGGGACTGGCGGGCGCATCGAGCAACCCATTTCGCGTGTGGATTGAAAATTGGTTGGCGGAAGGTCTCAATCGTCAAGCAGCCCGCCCCGAGAGCAGCGAGGGGTCAAACGTGAAACTCGTTGCCGATGACGGCAAAATGGCGTTGGATTTGAATTTGAACGCGATAAAACCGCCGGTCGTGCATGGCGCAAATGGTGTGTCGCAAAAAACGGACGCGGTGGGCAACGCGTCGTATTATGTTTCGTTCACACGAGTGCCGACGCAAGGGACGCTGCGCATCAACGGCGAAAGCATCGCGGTCACGGGCACGTCGTGGTTCGATCACGAATGGGGCACCATCTCACTCGGCGCGAACGCGGCGGGGTGGGACTGGTTCTCGATTCAACTCGACGATAATCGAGAGTTGATGTTTTTCCAGATTCGTAACAAAGATGGGAGTGTCGAACCTTTTTCTTCCGGCACGCTTGTCGAAGCAGATGGTACAGCAATCCATCTCACGCGTGATGACGTAACTATTGCTGTATTGAATACGTGGACAAGCAGCGTGTCGCAGGGAAAATATCCGAGCCAGTGGCGCGTGACCAGCCGCAAAGGAAATTTTGATTTGCCCTTGACGCCATTGATTGCGGATCAAGAAATGCGCGTCTCGTTCACGTATTGGGAAGGCGCGGTCAACATCGAGGGCGCGTCGAATGGCAAGACCGTGCGCGGGCAGGGCTATGTCGAGATGACAGGGTATGCAAAGCAAGTGCGCGGGGATGTAGGGTATTAGTCGGATGGTCGGATGGTCGGATGGTCGGATGGTGATTTGCCCATTCCGCATTTGCGTGGGGCGGAAAAAGCGCGTCGTGGCAAGTCGTGGTTTGGCGAACGATTCGAGCATTCGTAGGGCGGGAACGAAACGGCGTTCCGTACATCGCGCGAGGAGCTGGGGAATCAAATGGAGATTGCGCCGGATTTTGTTTTGACCGATACGAGCGATGAAACAGTGCGGTTGTCGCAATTCCGCGACAAGAAATTCATCGTGCTGTCCTTTTTGCGCGGTTTCGCCTGACCGTATTGCCGCAGGCATTTGGCGCAGTTGCGTCAACACTATGACGCGTTTGTAAAACGCGACGCGGAGATATTGGTCGTCGGTCCCGATTCCCAGATCGCGTTCAAGCTGTATTGGGCAAAAGAGCAAATGCCGTTCCCCGGTTTGTCGGATAGCAAGCACGTGGTCGCGGACCGCTATGGGCAAGAAGTCAAACTGTTGAAACTCGGGCGCATGCCCGCGCTGCTGATTGTGGACAAAAAAGGACGCGTCCGCTTCTCCCATTACGCAGAGAACATGCGCGACTACCCCGAGTTGGAAGAAATGTACGAGGTGTTGGACACCTTGGGCAAGGAGAATAAACGTAAAGGACGACAGGCAGCGTAAAGCAAGAGACCCCGACGAGATTTCGCCGGGGTCTCTTTTCCTTGGAAATTGCAAGTCCATTGCCTATACCGGGAATGCTTTTTTTATCCAGTCCATGTGTTCGGCGTAGTGGTCGTACGTGTTGCCTGCAATCATGTCGAACGCAGGACTGCCTTTCCGCCACGCGAAACGCGTCGGATTGAAAATTTCGTCTTCCGTCATGCGCTCGACGACGCGGTATAAATTTTCGTGCGCGGCGTTGAATTCCGCGAGCACGTCGTCCCAGGCGCGATGGTGGTTTTGGCGAAAGAGATGATTGTTCAACGCATTCAGCACTACGTTGCCTTCGTCGGCATCTTCGCCTTGCACAAACTCGGGGGTGTAGCGCCGCACGTATTCGCCGCGCCGCGATGCCTCGAGCCAACCGATGGTCATGTTTTCCCACGCACTGATGTGCGCCAGCGAATCCTTGACCGACCACCCGTCGTCGAGCACGGGCGCGCCGAGTTGTTCCGGCGTGAGCGAGGCGAGATATTGATGCATTTCGGCATGGGACGCGCGAATTGCGCGCAAGAGCGCGGATTTGTCATTTGGTGTTTCCATCGGATGCTCCTCTCGCGTTGGGTTTGCGTCGGCGGGTGTGCGTTGTCTTGGCTTTTGCTTTCGGTTTGGCAGCCGTTTGTTTTTTCGCTGCCCCTCTGGTCTTGGGCACTAGGTTTTTCGTTTTTGCTTTGACGCCCGTTTTGACTCGTACTGGGAGCGTTGGTTCGGCGCGAACACTCTGCTTTTTTTGCGGCTTGGGCAGCGCGGCCAATAATTTTTCCACTTGATATTCGGATTGCTCGTGCGCGGCGCGCAAGATTTGCAGCGTTTCGTGCTGCTTGACGAATGCGGCGCTCCGCGCTCTCGGAGATTTTGCCTCGCGCAGGATTTGGAACGCGCCGACGACCGCGTACCAGTTCAACAGCGTCTCGAAGGATTCTTTGTTGAACCACACCACGTCGTTGAATTTGTTGACGTTGAGAAAACGCGCCGTATCGGTCTGCGCAAACAAGGTCTCGGCGGCTTGCAAGTGTGGATGTTGCAGCGCGATGCGAATGAGCGAAACGATTTGCCACGCGCGTGCCTCATCCGCGCCCGCGTCGCGCAATGCTTCGCCGATCAAACCCCCCAGCTGCCATTCGTCGAGCCATGTGGCGACTTGCGTCCCATTCTTTTCCGGCGCAAAGATTTCCATCGTCCGCGCCAAGGCAAATGCGGTCAAGCCGTCGCGTGTCGTCTGATCGAGCCGCGATTGCAGACCCTCCAGTGCAACCCGCAACTTTTTCGCGGGACGCTTGAACGCGGTGGGCAGGGCGTTCACCTGTGCAACATTTTGCAGCGCCTCTGTCAGGGCTTGGGCAAACGCGTTTTCGTCCACGTTCGTTTCGTTCCACGCATTGACCGCACGCGCAAAAGCCGCCGCCCGTTCCTTTAGTCCCGCCTCCGCCCTCTCCGCCTTCTCCGCCCTCTCCGCCCTCTCCGCCCTCTCCGCCCTCTCCGCCTTCTCTGCCCTCTCCGCCCTCTCCGCCTTCTCCGCCTTCTCCGCCTTCTCCGCCCTCTCCGCCCTCTCTTGCCCTATTTCCCTTATTTCCTTCACCAACTCCCGAAACGCCTTGTGCAATGGTTCGAGATTCATTTCGCGCCGCGCGCCCTCGATGCTCGACACGCCGCGCCCGTGTAACCGATCGTGCAACCGTGCGTACGCGCGGTCGGGAGTGTCTTGCACCTGACGGAAATCGAGATAGACGACGTACTTGTACGCGCCGAGTGCAAGATCCAAACCGTTTTGGATCAGGTCACGCGCGGAACGAATGAATTCATTACTACGGATCGCGTCACGGAAAATCACAAATGTATTTTCGTCGTCGCGCAAGTTCAAACCGTCGGCGAGAGTGCGCTGGACCAATTCGTCTTGTGTTTTGTCGCGGAACGCGGCGGACATCTGGATCACGCCGTGCGCTTCGGTGAACGAATTGTTGTACGCGACCAGCGCGGCTTGGTTTCCAACCCGGTTGGAATAGGCAAATACATTTTCCTCCACCGCGCCGTCGGATTTGTACACGTCATACAGCAAAAAGCTTTCGACGCCGGCAAACAAATAGCGTCTGTGCAGCAGCGGATAAATTTCTCGCGCGTGCCGTTCCATCAACCACGCATCGGGTGTTTCGTCCAGCATCGCGCTTTTGAATTCCATGCCGTAGCGTTCGGTGAATCCTTCGATTTGTCCGTGCCCGAACATGGGCAAGCCGGGCATCGTCGCCATCATCACGCACACGCCAAAGTATTTATCCCCTTTGCCGAATTGGTCTACCGCCGTCCGTTCGTCGGGGTTGTTCATGAAATTGACATAGCGTTTCAACACTTCGGGATCGAACTCGAGGGTGTTTTTGATGACGAGCCGATATTCCAGATTTTTTTCGTCGCGCAGCATGTGCATGAACGCGCTGTTGTAGACGCGGTGCATGCCGAGCGTGCGCACGAAATATCCTTCCATCAACCAAAACGCTTCGGCGAGCAGCAGCGTATCGGGCGCTTCCGCCGCGACGCGGTCCACCACTTCGCGCCAAAATTCTTCGGGCATTGCCGCGTCAAATTCCGCTTTGGTCATCGCGTATTCGCCCCGTGATGGAATCGTATTCGTTTCGCCCGGCGTCGGAAACCACAACCGTTCGTAATGTTTTTTCGCGAGCGTCATGGCGGCATCGAAACGAATGACAGGCGTGAGGCGCGCGACGCGCAGAATAGTTTGAATCACTTGCTCGCGCACTTGCGGCAATAAATAATTCAACTGCGCGGTATCGTTCCACGGAAAACTCGTGCCGTCGTTGCCGTGATAAATATAACGCGTGTCGCCCGTCTGGTGGTCGTAGCGTTTGAATACCACTGCCGCGTCGGCCTTGTCCCAATAATGGTCTTCGATTTGAACCGTCACGCGCGGGTCGGACGACAAATCCGCGCCGCTGAATTGATACGCGGGATATGGCGGCACGCTGCTTTGGATGAACCATTCGGGATGTTCCATCACCCAGCGCGAATCAATCCCCGTATGATTCGGCACCATGTCCGACGCGAGGCGAATGCCGCGTTTCCACGCGCGTTCTTTCAATTGATTCAACGCATCCGTCCCGCCAATTTCTTGCGCGATTTCATAATCGTACAACGAATACGCCGACGCAATCGCCCCCGTGTTGCCCAACGCATGTTTGATTTTGGCGGACGCCTTGCTGCGTTCCCACACGCCAATGAACCACAAACCGGTGATGCCGCGCTGGCGCAGTTCGTCGAGTTCCTCGTCGGGAATGGCGTCGAGGGTCGTGATTGCACGCCCGTATTTTTTCGAGAGCTGGTCGAGCCACACGTACGTGGATTTCGCGAGCAGCACCAGATTCGGCATCCAATCCAAGTCCATGCTGAATTGTTCCGGTTCCGGTTCGAACCAAATTTCTTTGCCCGTCGCCGCGTCCACGTGTTTGACGAACTCGCGGTGAAAGACTGGCACAGGCGGCGTGGTCGCCGTAAAGCCCCCCCCCCCGAACGGCTGCGTCTGCTGCCACAAAAATTTCTGCTCTTCTTGAATCATCTGCAAGCCGCTGAGGACGCGCGCGACAAAACGCGACACGTCAAAGCGTCCCGCGAGCGCGCTCCAACGATAGAGCATGAAATCCAACTGCGCGCTCAACGAACCCTGCGCTTGCATAAACGGCGCGCGCAGTACGTCGAACAACGTTTGACGGTCAGGCCCGAACACTTCTTGCGCGGCAAAAAAGCCGCGCAAGTTTTGCAGGATGACGGGATACGCGGTCTGACGCAGGAGGGCGGAATCGTCAAACAATTCCTTGAACGGCGCGGCGGCGGGATTTTGGTTTTGCAGCCACACGAGCACCATTTCTTGAACGACGATTTCGCGGTTGGGGATATTGTCGCTGCTGCCGTTCAGATATTCGAGGATGGTCTGTTCGCCGCGATAGACGGGGAGCGGTGGAAACTCGTCAACGAATTTTTGCAGTGTGGTCTCCACCGCGTCCGCGCCGACTTGAGCGTTCAACGTCGCGATGGCTTGCGCCATCACACCGCCGCGCTGTTGGCGATACTGCTGGAGAATGAAATGCAAAATTTCGTGAATCAGTCCGAGCGCGTTGAGTTCGCCCGCCTGCACCGCTTGGTCGGGATTGCGCACAATATCACGCGCCTGATTTATTTTTTGCGCCAGCAAACGCGCGGAATAAAAATTCGCAAAAACGACGGCGCCGCGTAGTGAAAACAATGAATCGTCAACTTGATATTTGGCGCGCGCGGCGCGGGAGATGTGAAAGCTAAATTCGGGCATGGTTAGACTCGTAAGAACCGATAAGAATTCGTTACAGAATTCCGTTTGCCAACATCATGAAAAACGACTATACTATGTTCAAACGAAGCGTAAATCCAGTTTGGAGAGGAAGGTGGTTGATCCACCCTTCCCACTTGTGAAATCTCCGGATTTCATCGAGTGGAGCGTCTCACTCTGGGGGCTTCGTTTTTTGTTTGTTCGATTCCATCCACGCGGCTTTGATTTCGCGCCATTGTTTCTTGGTTACGCTGCGAAATTTGTTTTCGATGAAGCGATATCTTTCCTCTTGCGCGCTATCCCAAGCGTACACACAACCTGCGACAAAATCTGCCAACTGGACTAATGGATTGCGTTGACTGTCAACGTGATTGATTGAAACAACACCTCTCCGCGGCCAATGACGATGAATGATTGTATCTCTTGTCCCTTAGCTCCCAATCTAATTGTGTACGGAGTTCCATTCAAAAGGTTAGATTTATAACCACCAGCAAATCCGCCCTGCCCTCCAATTTCAGCACAGGATACGTCATGTTCCACCAATGAGAGCCAACCATCGAATGTTGAAAAATAAGATTCATAACTTGCAGGACATGGGCTTCCGCTCTTTACCCGAATATGTAAAACACCCAGCCCTCTACTTCCCGAAACTTCGGTTACTTTGGCCTGGAGCGCATAGTCACTTGTATTGACAGGCAAAGTCATCGTTGCATAACCATCGTTGCTTGTACGCCAGACTCGATTCCCATCAGGCAGCTTTACAATTTCAAAACTACCGTATTCAGTTGTCCATCCATTCGCCACCTCATCCTCGAAATCTTCCTGATAAATCAGATCACCGAACTCCCAATGTGAAATAACGGAATCCAGAGCAGGTTGTGCGGGTGAAGGAACTAAAGGCGGGGTCGGTACCGGGACACCCAATGCAAATGGACCAATCGATATCTGCGTTACAATATATCCTTGAGTAAACAGCGCCCAAATAATGATCGCGCCTACGATGATTCCGATCCCGATGAGAGCAATACCATTTTTCAAATTATCCATTTTTGTTCTCCTTCTGCGTTGGATCAAACTGCCAACGCCATCTCTATCTGTCGCTTCTCTCCTTCGCTCTCCCCAATCCGCACCCCGCGCAAATTTTCGATATTCACCACCGCCCCAAACCGCGTGAACATTTTCGAGAACCGTTCAAAATCATTGCCCCAATAAATCAACGCGCAGGACATTGGCGCACCCTTGCCGCCGTCTTGACCGTTCACTAGAAAACGCAGGCGCGTGTCGTATAAAAAACAAATCGCGGTTGCTTTGCCAAACACATATTTTTTCCAGTGCCCTGTGTTTGTCGCTACGGGCACGAGCGCAATCACTTCAGCACCGTAAACACGGTGGGCGTGTTCGCAGTGCGCTAACCAATGCTTGATTGAAGTGCCGTGTTTTTGGTCAATGCCATAGGGCGGATTCACATAGATCGTCGGGAAATCCCACGATGCCTTCAAGCCGTCTTGCTTGGGCAGCATGTATTCGACTTCTGCTCGCACAATCGAATGGGGATTCGAGCATGGGTCGAGATGAATCACGCCGCCAAAAAATTCGCGGATAGCATTTACGTATTTGGGCGGTGTACCCCAATCCTGCGTCGTGCCAATAAATTTTCTGCCTGCGGTCATAGCTCATTGTACTTGGCAATTACTACATTCGCCATTTCTTGTGGCGTTGTCAAGTATACATCAAACGCCGACATATTTTTGTTCGTGACGCCGATTTGATATTCGATTCCGCCACGATGCTGATGACTCAAGTATTGATTCGTTTTCACTTGCGCGTTCGATATGACCCAATATGCGATTTGATCCACCCACACGCCAATAAAAACAAAAACATCGCAGACGTCGAGTTTCAACTGCTGAAAGTTCATCCAGAATGGCTCGGATGAATTGAAGGGCAATGCTTTCGAACTGAGCGTGCCGCGCTGTTTTGTGTGAATCGCGCGCGCAGCTTTCACCTCAACGCGCACTCCTTCAAACCACAAATCGTATTGTCCCACGTAGTTCGGATCAAGCGAACGTGACGGTTTTTGAAAACGCGGCTCAATATCCTGTAAATGTTGTTCGCCCCAAATTTGTCCAAAGACGCGCGGCGCTAGACCAAATAGCCCAAGATAGCGATTAGCGGAAACATAATTTGCGCGTAGTTTTTCGTATTCACGAAACGAAAGCGCGCGGCGATCAACAAGAAACGTCAGAATGAACTCGTACTCGTTGAATGGAAATACGGAAACCAAACTGTTCAAACGAGCTTGCAGCAATTTCTGGTCTTTCCGTTCTAGTGTTGCAGCGAGGCGCTCTAAATACACGCGCAAATCATGTATTGTCATTTTTCGATTTCAGGAAACGGATTCTCCCACTGCCAACCTGTCTTGCCGGTCGCGCGATAGTGTTCTAAACGCCGGATTGTGATTTCAGCAAAGATGGGGTCCAGATCGAATGTATAAACACATCGTCCGAGTCGTTCGCCCGCAATCAGCGTCGTCCCCGAATGCGCAAAAAAATCTCCAACCAGCTCATGCGTATTCGTGCTGGCTTGCAAGATTCGTTCAATCGCTTTTAACGGTTTTTGCGCGTAGCAGCCCGAGACGTTTTCTTCCATCCGATAAAACACCTGTTGAATGTCCACCCACACATTGCCTGCGCGGATATTTTCGGATTTGCTGCGTTCCAAATTTTCTGTGAGCCGCCCATTTACCTTTTTGTAATAGCCACGCAGAATTTTGGGAATGTCCGTGTATTCCGCTTCGACGTTAAATTGCGGATTCCCTTTGACATAGTACAACAATTCTTGCCGCACCCACATCCAATTTTTTTGCGTGCCGTAACCGCGTTGATTCCGCATGGTAATCAGATTGCGCGGACGCAATTCAGGATATTCGCGCATCATGATCATGAAATCGGGCAACGGCTGAAAATTATCGGACACATCCGCGCCAAGCCAAACGTAAAAATGTGCGTCCTCGTCCAGAGCTTCCCGCGCGTTTTCCACCCACCGCCGCGAAAATTCCAGATAGGTTGCCAGATCAATTTTGGACAGATTCGCCGTATTCGCATTACCCACTGGCACGTTATAAGGAGGATCGTTGAGCACAAGCCGCGCTGGGGCGCCTTGCATGATTTTTTCAACCTCCGCGCGTTGGGTCGCGTCCAAAACACCAACCCGATGTCCACGCACGGGGTCTTGCCAAACCTCACCGCGTTTCAAACGGCAGAATGAAAGAATTTTTGCGCGCAGTTCTTGAGCCAGATCAAGACGCGGTAATCGTTCTGTCGTCGCGCCATTTTCTGGCGCATTTCCTGCAATAATCGGCGCGGAAAATAACGCGTCTTGTCTTATTGCGTTCGAATTTGTTTTACGCATTTGTCACCATTTTTGTCAGATTGCTAGCGCTATCTCCATCTGCCGCTTTTCCCCTTCGCTCTCCCCAATCCGCATCCCGCGCAGATTTTCGATATTCACCACCGCGCCGAACCGCGTAAAAATTTTGGAGAACCGTTCCGCGTCGTCGCCCCAATAAATCAGCGCGCACGACATCGGTGCGCCCTTGCCGCCGTCTCGACCGTTCACCAGAAATCGCAAGCGCGTGTCATACAAAAAACAAATCCCCGTCGCTTTGCCAAACACATATTTTTTCCAGTGTCCCGTATTGGTTGCCACGGGCACAAGTGCGATAACTTGAGAACCATGGACGCGGTGCGCTTGTTCGCAGCGCGCTAGCCAATGCTTGATCGATGTGCCGTGTTTTTGGTCAATGCCGTAAGGCGGATTCACATAGATCGTCGGGAAATCCCACGATGCTTTCAAGCCATCGCGCTTGGGCAACATATACTCGACTTGAGCGTGAACAATCGAATAAGGATTCGAGCAGGGGTCGAGATGAATTACGCCGCCGAAAAATTCGCGGATGGCATTTACATATTTTGGTGGTGTGCCCCAATCCTGCGTTGTTCCAATGATTTTTCGTCCTGCGGTCATAAGCCGTATACCCCTGCGCCAATTTTTCGCGCGTAATGTGACAAGTTGGGATTTGAGATTTTCTATCGAACTCTTCTTTCACCAATGCCTGTTCAGATTTGCAAACCCAGATTAGGAGCAGATTCATGCTATCAGCTTACCACAAATCTTGAACACGCGCCTAAATTTGAACCAACCATAAGTTGGACTGTGTCAAAAGATTTGTTCCCGATAAGGTCTATTATAAGCCGCACCCAGCTTGGCGGAAAATGCGCGCGGCGGCGCCAAGCGCCGCGCGTAAAAAAAACAGGTCGAACTATTTTCAATTCGACCTGTTTTCTTACGCGATGGATTTCAATCGAATGCCTCAACTCGGCTGCCAATCCGATGCAATGTACAATTTTTTCAGCGACTGCGTCGGATCGTTTGTCGCAACCGGAATCTCGAACAAGTGCGCGCCGCCCATTCCTTCGTGCATCATGAAATCGGTAGAAATGGTGGTACTTTCCCCGGGACCTAATATCGTCTGACCGACGACCACGGGCGGCGGTCAGCACCCTTCCACCAGCGTGACGGAACGTGGCACACTGAGCGTGAGCGTGCCCGTGCCAACATTCGTGACTGTAAAACTCGCATGCACGGTTCGGTCAAAAAGTTGCTTGCCCAAATCCAAACGCTCGGTGCTCACTTGCATTTTCGGTTCGCCGCCCGCGTTGCGGTTGGGCGTCAGCAGAAACCACACCGAGACCAGAATCGCGGCGGAAATGAGAACGACGCCGCCGAGCAGCAACGTCGCCGCGTCGAATCTCCACTTGGTTGCATGGGATGAAACTGGTTTGGTTTTTGTTTTCTTGGACATAGATGCTCCTCATGGTAATTTGTACGAAAGATAAACCAAGTGATAGGTCTGCAACTACAATTCTCCGTGCTTGCATACAAGTTTCATTTCGTTTCGTTGCCGTAATAAATTCAAGTAGACAAGGAAACAGGGAAACAAGTAGCAAGCCCAGTCACTACCGGACTACCTGTTTACCTGTTTCCTTGTTTCCTGGTCTACTCTTTAATGACACGTTGGCGCTGTCGTCGCGGCGGCGCTTGTGACCGCGCTCGTGTTCGGCGCCGCGCTGCGTTCCATCATTTTCAAATGTGCGCGTTCGCGCCGAATGGTCCGTACGCTCATGGCAATGCCGAGCGCGTTGACGGCAAGCCCAAAGACGATGAACGGAATTTTGTATGCGGCGAGAAACGCAACTGCACCCGATAATCCCGTCGCGCCCGTTAATGTCACCAACGGCGCGAGGTCAGCCAGATGATGCGCGCAGCACGCGATCATGCCCACCGTCGAGGTTCCGGTTCCCGCGCCCGTCAGCGCCGTTGCTCCGGCCAGTTGCATCGCGTGGATGATGAGTCGCAGATATGTATACAAGCCGATTTGAATACCCAAACCGAGCGCGACCAGCCCGACCCAGAAACGGTCTTGCGATAATTGCTCCAGCGCGTGACTCGGCGATTGTGCGAGGGACAAGATGGCAAGATACAACAGAACGAGCGTCGCGCCTCCACCAATTCCAACCAATGTTGGCAAAAGCCAGCGTTGGTGCGCGCCAAAACGCAGAGATTGATTTGCTTGCATGTTTAACTCTTGTTCGAGCGGCGTTGTCAAGCCCTGTTCCTTGACGACAGCGACCAAGCCACTTGGATTCACGCGCGCCGGTTCGTACAGCACGGTCGCGCGCTCACTGGCGTAATTCACGCTCGCGCCAATGACGCCGTCGCGCTGCGCCAACGCGCGTTCCAACTCCACCGCGCAGCGGGCGCAAAACATGCCCTGAATGGAAAAGGAAAGCTGCCGCGTGCTCATAAATCTCACACACTATAAGGCGTGATTCGCGCGCGCGTAACCGCCGCCCCTCGCATTGCCCGCCGCGCCATTTGGCACGGTACACCATGCGCCATTTGGCGCGGTGGTGAGACAACAAAAAAGACGAACACCCATTTCGAGTGTTTGTCCTTTTGGGTTTCCTCAGAATGTTCGCCGTGCCACCGTCGTTTCACTCAAAGAGCTCGCGCCATCAGATTTTTGACTATTGACAATCATATAGTATTGCTATATACTACTATACGCTACTATATGAGAGAGAATGTAAATCGGAGTAAGTCAATGCCAGACGAAACAAAATTAATGCGCATTCGTGATCTAGCCAAGCGGTCAGGAGTCTCGATACAGACCATTCACTATTACCTGCGCGAAGGGCTTTTGCCTCCTCCTATCAAAACGGCGGCAAACATGGCGTACTATGGTCCCGAGTATATAGAGGACATCCGGCTCATCAAAGAACTCCAAGCAAAGCAATACCTCCCTCTTTCGGTGATCAAGCTGATGCTTGAAGCAAAGCGGCAAGGCAAGGATACGAGCCAGCTTCAAGACATGCGCTTGAGTTTGGAACAACTCTTTCGCCCGCTAGGACCGGAAGAGGAGCTAGCGCCGCTGACAGTGACAGAGTTCGTGGCTATGACCGGACTGGCGGCATCCACTATCGAAGAGCTTGAAAAGATGGGGCTTTTGACGCCGGCTGTCACATCCGAGGGAAAACGTTACGACGGTTTGGATGTACAAGTCGCGCGTCAGATCAAGAAACTCATTGAGGGGGGGTTACCACTTTCAGACTTGGAGCTCTATCGTCAATATATAGAAACATTGCAAACGGAGGCAAGGATGATTTTGCAAAAAGTTTTCCGCAGTCCAGCGGGACCCTCCATTCGAGGCAGCGAGGTCAAAGAAACACTCGACAACCTCAAAACTGCACTAGCAACAAAAGTTTATCGCCAGATGGCGCTCGAATCCCGTCGAGCGAACGCAAAGGAGCCAAAACCAGAGTAACTGGCGTTAGTCTGTATCCAGTAAAAAGGGACCGATCCTCAGACCGGCCCCTGTACGCACACGGTTAGATTTCCTCTTTGGCAATCTGTTGCACCAGATTGTCAAAAGCGCAGGCGCCCGTGACACAACCTTCACGGCATCGCCAGAGATTTTTACGCCTTTCGGTCGTCAGTCACCGACGCCTACTGTCTAACCGCGCGTCTATTGTAAGGAATAGAGTATTTCATGTCAATCACGGGTTGGCTGGTGATTGCCCACAAATGTTAAAAGGAATTAACGATGAACACTGCAATTCGCTGGTTTTCAGAAATGGATGGACAAGATGTCGCCGTGACGGGCGGCAAAGGGGCAAACCTTGGACGCTTGACGCGGATGGGGCTGCCGGTGCCCCCTGGCTTTGTGATCACCGTTGAAGCGTACCTCGCCTTTCTCCGCGCGAACGATCTGACGAATGCCGACCCCGAGGTGCTGCGCCAGTCCATTCCCGCGGCGCCCATTCCTGCCGACGTCACCTTTGCCATTCTTGAATCTTTTGAAAAGTTGGGCGTGTCCGCCGTTGCCGTGCGCTCCTCCGCGACCGCCGAAGACCTGGCGGCTGCTTCTTTTGCCGGGCAGCACGATACCTTCCTGAACGTGGGCGATCCTGAAGCGCTGCTCAACGCGGTGCGCGAATGCTGAGCGTCGTTGTGGTCGCCGCGCGCGGTCGAGTACAGACGACAGCAGAGCCGGGGTGATCGGGATATTGCCATGGCGGTGGTGGTGCAGGCAATGGTTCCAGCCGAATGGGCGGGCGTGATGTTCACCACCGACCCGGTCACCGGGCGGCGCGATGTGATGGTCATCGAAGCGGTGAGGGGGCTGGGCGAAGCTCTGGTTTCGGGCGCGGCTAAAGGCGAGCGCTATGTGATAGAAAAAGCGACCTTGCACGTTCTCGAGGGACAATCTCTCTTTCCCCATCGAACTCTCCAGCAACTGGCTGCCAGGATGGAATGGGTGCAGGATTTTACACCCAGTGCTGTACGCTTCATTGGCGTGATCGAAGCCTTGGGAGCATTGGGGCTGATACTGCCAGCCGCAACGGGCATCTTGACATGGCTGACGCCATTGGCAGCGGTTGGCTTGGTGCTGGTCATGGTCGGGGTTGTCATCACACACGTCAGACGGCGCGACTATTCCAGGACGCTAATGCCCATCGTCTTGTTGATGTTAGCCGCCTTTGTAGCTTACGGTCGCATCACGTTGATTTCTTGAGGAGTTGCTCATACGCCTGCGGCGCACCCGCCGCCAATGAAAATGGGCGCGGGGAGGAGCTGCCAGCGGATGGTAAAGCGGATGAGCGGATGAAATCCCCGTCACCCGTCACATTTTCGTAAGCGTTCAGCCCAATTTGTCATTTCGAGATGCTCAGCCCGCGGGGGCTGTATGATCCAAGAACTGTCATATCGAGCGGAGCGAGATATCTCACAGAGTTTACCCCGAACGATTGAGGGGTTCGATATGACAGACCCCGCTCAAGTTCTGAGCAGCGTTTTTTGCTCACGCGCAGTTCGCGTGCGAAATCTCGGCGTTGGCAAAGCGAGATTTCTGTCTCGGCTTGGCTCGACACCGCAAAAAACGCTCCTGCTCAGAAACATCCAGTGTTCCGTTCGAGCTCTCGGACGGAACACGCGAATGCAAATCGCAAGCGATTTGAGCGCGAATCGCAGCCAATCTTCACGAATCCAATAGAACCTAAAACATTTCGCGTAGAACCTAGTCCCGAAGGCTTGATCTTTACGGGCACTTCGATTGTTTGGGATCGGGAGTTTGGCTTTCTCAAAGAAGTATTGGTCGCGCCCGTCAGCCGCGCGGCGGTGACGTTGGGCAAAATCCTGGGCGGAAGCACCGTCGCGATGCTCCAAGGAATACTCATGCTTGTCTTTGCGCCGCTGGTGGGTGTGCCATTGACTTTCGGGGTTAGTGTTGCAATTGTTGCCGCTGATGTTCGTTACCGCTTTTGCACTGACCGCGCTTGGCGTTGTTATCGCCGTTCGCATGCGCTCGCTCGAAGGTTTTCAGATGATCATGAACTTGCTCACTGTGCCCATGCTCTTTCTGAGCGGCGCGTTCTTTCCACTGCGCGATTTGCCGCTCTGGTTGGCGGTGCTAGTGCGAATCAATCCTTTCACTTATGCTGTGGATGTGCTGCGTCAGGTCGTCTTGCAATCGCTGGGGCTTTCGGACCAAGTACGCCAGGCGCTGATCGCGGGTGGTCTGGGAATCAGCATCTTTGACCGCACCCTTTCAAGCGTGGATGACATTTTGCTTATCGTCCTGTTTGGGGTTGTAATGACTTGGATGGGCGCGTGGATGTTCAATCGGGCGCAATGAGGAATCCAATTCGGACGGGTTTGTTGTCGCTGGCGAGTGATTTCAATATAATGCGAGCGCGTGTCGCCATCAGACCCTCACACAGCCACACGCGCGAATCGCGAATGTTACACCGAAACCAAAATACCAGGACTAGCAATCAACTCTGCGCGGCGCGCCTTGGAATTTGGTTCATCTGTCTCGCAAGCGGCGCGATACTGGGTGCCGCATTAGATTGGACACTGCATCGAACATTTCTCCTGGGTCTGGCGAATGGGATCGTCGTCGGTCACTTTTTGGCGACCGCCTTGAATGTGCACCTGAGAATTGCCTCGCACACCTCTCCTCCACTAGACCGTGCGGCGCGCTTGCTTCCCCCGACGTTGGCGGTCGTTGCGATCATCGGCAGCGCAGAAATCTTGCGTAGCCATGCAGGCACATTATCCTCTCTGCTTTACCCTTGGCATGGATTAGGCGTACTTGCCATCTGCATCGTCAGCGCCCTCTTGCTTTACCGCCAAAGAATATATCTTGCCGCGATCTTGTTGTTAATCGGATTATACTTTTTCGTTTCGGTTACCGTTTTCCCCTACGGGATGAACAGCCCGATCTATGCGCTCTATTTACTGCTCATCGTGCTCGGCGGTTTGTTGCTCGGGCGCAGCGGCTTTGTGGACAGCGTAGCGGGTGCCGTCGTTCAGACCGGTCTTTTCGGCTGGGGCGAATGGGTTTAGTTACCTGAATGCAAGCAAGTGAGGTACTACAGAGTTGAACCAGTAATCTCATCGAAAGGAAAAATCATTCCATGAAAAACAAACTCGAGACATTCAAGTTGCATGACACCGCGCCTCAAGCGGCCCAAGTGCAGAGTTTCAATGGGAATGGGCACCTCGTGGAGGTGCGCCAGGCCATCAAAACCTTTGATAGTCCGGCGGGCAGATTTACCGCGTTGAAGGGAATTGACTTGGACTTGAACCAGGGCGAGTTTGTCGCCATCGTCGGCAAGTCGGGCAGTGGAAAATCAACGCTGCTCAACATCCTCACTGGCATTGATCGCCCAACGACCGGCGAGGTGCTGGTCGGCGGCGCGCCGATCAGCCGACTGACTGAGGATCAGATCGCGCGCTGGCGCGGACGCACCGTCGGCGTGGTCTTTCAATTCTTTCAACTGCTGCCGACGCTGACCGTGATCGAAAACGTGATGCTGCCGATGGATTTTTGCAACACCTTTCCCGGGCGCGAACGCCAAGCCCGCGCGATGCAGTTACTCGACAAGTTGGCGTAGCGCGGCAGGCGCACAAATTACCGGCGGCGCTGTCGGGCGGAGAGCAACAACGCGCCGCCATCGCGCGCGCGCTCGCCAACGATCCGCCCATCGTCGTCGCCGACGAACCGACGGGCAATCTCGACTCGCGCACGGCGGACGCGGTCTTTCAACTTTTTAAGAATCTCGCGGCGGAAGGCAAAACCGTTGTGATGGTGACGCATGAACGCGATGTCGCGCGCTGGGTCACGCGCGCTGTCGCGCTTGCCGATGGCGAGATCGTCAATGGCGCGGGTGCATTGCAGCCAACCGTCGTCGCGAAAGCAAAGGAATCGCCCATGCGCCTTGGCGCACCACCAGCGAATGAAAACCTCCCCTCGCTCGTTGGGAGAGGGACTGGGGGTGAGGAGCTATTTTCGGAGGAGCGCTCAGATGCAAACGCGTTGGTATAAGGTCATCCGCACACCGATCTGATGGGCACGTTCTTGCTTTTTCAAGCCAGTTTCGGTCTGCTCGCGCTCTTGCTTAGCGGAGTCCTGGTCGTCAATATGCTGTCCGCGTTGATGGCGGGTCAAATCCGGCAAATCGGAGTCATGAAGGCGGTCGGCGCGCAAAGCGGGCAAGTGATGGGCGTTTATTTGGGCACGGTCGCGTTCCTGGGATTGCTCGCGTTGACCATCGCGATCCCGGTTGGAGTGTCGGTCGGCGAAGCGTTTGCGAATTTCATATCCAAGTTCCTCAATTTCGATCTCGCGAGTTATGCCGTTCCACCCTGGGTGTTCGGACTGGAAATCGCGATCGGTCTGCTCGTGCCGTTGATGGCGGCGGCATTTCCGGTTTACCGGGGCAGTCGTGTCACCGTGCAAGAGGCGATCAGTGATTATGGCGTGGGACGAGGTTCATTCGGCGCGAGCGCGCTGGATCGTTGGCTGGGACGCGTGAGTGGTCTCGCGCGACCGTGGCTACTTTCGCTTCGCAACACGTTTCGCAGGCGCGTGCGATTGGGGTTGACGCTCACGACGTTGGCGGCAGGCGGAATGGTGTTCATGGCGGCGTTGAACGTGCGCGCCTCATTCATCAACACGCTGGATCAGATGTTCAACTCGGCGCGCTATGACATCTCGGTCGGTTTGGCGCAACTTGCCCCGATTGCCCAAGTCGAACAGGTTGTGCGAAATACGCCGGGCGTGACCCAGTTTGAAAGTTGGGGCATGGCGGAAGCGGTCGTCGTGTATGCGGATGGCTGCACAGGACTTGTCATATCGAAGGGACTGAGATATCTCGCCCCGCTCGATATGACAGTCCTCTTGCTCACATAGCCCACTCGGGCTGACCATCTCGAAAGGAAACCCGCTGAGTATCGTCGCGCCGCTTACAGAGACCACGCTGCAAACCTGGAGCATTGTCGAAGGGCGCGGTCTGCGCGTGGATGATACGAACGCCGTCGTGATCAACAATCGGCTGGCAGAACGCGAGCCGACGCTGCAAGTGGGGCGCACGTTCACGCTCAGCATCGGCGGACGAGAAACGACGTGGCAAGTGGTTGGTATTGCGCGCCAGGCGTTCGCAGCGCCAACCGTGTACGCCAACTATGACTATTTTATCCAGACCGCCGATCAGGCGGGCAAAACTCGGAGCGTCCGCATCGCGACCGAAAAGCACGACGATGATTTTGTCAATGCGGTCAAGCGCGATCTGGAAGGACGCCTCGAAGGCGCGGGACTGCGCGCCTTGAGCAATTCAAGCCGGGCGGATAGCCGCAAGGTGTACGACGATCACCTGATTGTGATCTATACCTTTCTGATGATGATGGCGTTTGTGATCGTCGCGGTCGGCGGACTGGGTCTGATGACGACGATGAGCATCAACGTGCTCGAACGTCGGCGGGAGATGGGTGTACTGCGCGCGATTGGCGCGACGAGCAAAGCTGTACTGTTGATCATTCTGGGTGAGGGTGCGTTGATCGGCGCATTGAGTTGGATCCTAGCGGTCGCACTCGCCTGGTTGGTCAGCGACAGCATCGGCAATTTCATCGTGAATCAACTCTTCGAGACCGACCTGGATTTCAGGTTCGATGTGCTGGGTGCAATCGTCTGGCTCGTGATCGTGATCGTCTTTGGCGCACTCGCAAGTTTCTTGCCGGCGTGGAACGCATCACGAGTCACCGTGCGCCAAGTCGTCGAGTACGCATAGTCTACATGAACCGCGTGGTCTAGACCTGACAGGTTTCTATCGCGTGCGCGTTGCATACACCATTCGTGATGTACACCGCGCCCGCGACAGATAAAGCGTACGTCTCAAAAACCTGTCAGGTCTCGGCCGCCTATTTTCAATTCAGGAGAAAATCGAAATGAAGAAAATCGTGATCGTGGGCATCGTCGCCTTGATTTTGCTGATTGGCGTCGGATTGGCAATGCAATTACGCATTGATCCGGTGCAGTGGTTCTTGCAACTGCACGGGCTTTGATACAGCAAGCGCATCCAAACGCGCGCCATCCAAAAGAGGTTGTCGTAAAGTTCACTAATTGACTCGTGTTACGCAGGCGTAATGGGTTCGACAGGACGAATAGGATGCGGGGCGATGTAGGCGATGAACTGCATCGCACATCGCAATAATCCTGTTAATCCTGTAAATCCTGTCAAAAGACAATACCTTCGCCAAAGACAAATTTATGAATTTGTCCTACCATTCATGCTCATTTTTGCGCGTTGGCGAAGGTGTTGAAAAGAGGAACAACAAAAGATGTTGGATACGGCGAAGGAAAAATCGAGAACAAGTTTTGACCGACAAGCGGCGCACTATGACACGTCCAGCGACGGAGCACATGCGCGCTCGCTGTATCCGTACCTGCTTGAAAAACTCGGGCCCTTGTCCTATCGCGCGCTGTTGGATGTCGGCTGTGGAACCGGGGAAATATTGGCGCAGATCACCGCACGTGAAAACGTGACGCTTGCGGGGATAGACTTGTCAGCCAACATGATCGCCGCTGCCAAACAGAAACTGGGCGAACGAGCCGATTTGCGCGTGGGTGATGCGGAGAACCTGCCCTGGTCAAATGATTCATTCGACGTGATAATATGTCTCGATTCGTTTCACCACTATCCCAATCCGCGCAAGGTTCTGGCTGAGATGCTGCGCGTTACCAAAGCCAACGGGCGGTTGATCCTGGGTGATTTATGGACACCGCCGCCGGTGAGACAATTCATGAATTTGATTCTGCCGTTGACCAAGGGCGGGGATGTGCGCGTATATTCGGAGAAGGAAATCTGCGCCCTGCTAAAGGAGAATGGTTTCACCGCTATCCAATGGGAGATGGCAGGCGAAAGCGCGTATATCGTCACCGCGGCGTCGCCTGCGGTCAAGTGAGCCAAGACGCTGACTTGCGCTCCTATCCGGTTCAACTGGAATGGGCGATGTGGCGGATTAAATAGCACGAGCGCCTCTTATCTTACGAAAAGTAGGTAAATTACTGCGAACAGGACGGCGAGTACGACGGGCGCGTAAATTTCACCCAAAATGTCCGCTCGATAGTGCGGAAGGACTTGGACGCTGCCTCTGTACGGTTTCATTCTTGGTGTGATCCGTCCAGCCTGTTCCACGTACTCTTTATAGCCATTTCCAAATTTCTGCTCCAGGAAATTTTCTTCGTAGGGGATGAGGAGCATATAAAGCCCTCTCGTGCGAAAAACGAATGGCGCTAACTTGGCTCTCATGGGAATTTCTTTGCTGCGTAGCGTGAGTTAGAAATCCGCTCCGATTAATTCGGCGCTGTACTGCCAAAGCCGCTTGGCAATGACAGTGTTGTACGAATCGTTTGAAGACGCGACAGCGATTTGCTTTTCAAAATATTTCCCCGTAACCCCTTCTACCTCCGGCGCCGTCGCCAAATGAATGCTGGTCTGTGCACCCTGCTCCGCGCTGATCCCCACCAAACCATAAAGACGCAGCAATAGGTTGATGATTCCGTCGAGAAGAAAGCCAAAATTATTCGAGCCAAAGCGCGTTGCCACCAGCCCCGGATTGACGGCGTTCACCGTGACGCCCGTTCCATCTAACTGCCGCGCCAGTTCGTAGGTGAACAACACATTGGCGAGTTTCGATTGTCTGTAGGCCCGCATGCCGTCATATCTTTGGCGGAATTGCAAATCCTCAAAATTCATCTGTGCACCTTTGTGACCATAAGACGAAACGTTGATGATGCGGGCGGGCGCGCTCGCTTTGAGCGTATCAAGTAACAAGTTCGTCAACAAAAAGTAGCCCAGATGGTTGAGCGCGAATGTCATTTCAATTCCATCCGCGCTCACTTGGCGCGTCATGAAAAGCGCCCCGGCGTTGTTGACCAATACGTTCAAGCGCTGATAACGGCGTTTGAACTGATCCACGAGTTGGCGAATCTCTCGCTGCGAGGACAGGTCAGCCAGCATATATTCAACCGTAGCGTTGCGAATGACGGCTTTGATCCGGTTGAGGGTTGCGGCGCCGCGCTCGGGATTGCGGCAGACTACGATCACGGTCGCGCCCATTTGCGCCAACGCACACGCTGTAACCTCGCCAATGCCCGAGGTTGCGCCCGTGACCATACAAATCTTGCCGTTCATGCCTACACGTACCCTTTCGCTTCATACCACCGCACGGTCTCTTGCATCCCCTCGGCAAGATTGAAACTTGGCGCATAGCCCAACTCGCGCCGCGCTTTGGAGATGTTATAGGCGCGGTTAGCCACAAAGCCGCGCACCAGTTCCCGCGTCATTCGAGGCGCACTCCCAAAGAGCCGAGCGCTTGCCTCAAACAACAAAGCCAGCACGTAAGCCAGCTGAACAGGGAGATGACGCTTCGGTGCGTCCACCTTCAGCAATCGGGCAACCAACTCCACCAGCTCTTGCATCGTGACCGCTCGATCGTCGGCAAGGATGTAGACTTGACCCGCCTTTCCCCGTTCCGCCGCGAGTTCAATTCCGCGTACGACATCCTCCACATGGACCCAATGGGTCAGCACCTTGCCGTCTCCGATGTAAACCCACTGCCCACGCTTGATCGTTGAAAAGATCAGGGACATCGGCGTGACACCCTCCACTCGATCCAACTCACCGACGACAAGTGGCTGCTCATAGACTCCAGGAAAGCGCACTGCTACCACTGGCATTTTGTCTCGGTAGGATAAAACTAACTTCTCCGCCTCGGCTTTGGCGCGGGCATATGCCATTGGCTCGGGATTGTAGGGATAGGTTTCATCGGCGGGCGGGTTCTTGATGTCGCCCAT
The DNA here is from genome assembly GCA_016209205.1 of Chloroflexota bacterium. GTDB lineage: Bacteria > Chloroflexota > Anaerolineae > UBA4142 > SHND01 > SHND01. The sequence goes on along the minus strand of JACQWQ010000061.1, from coordinate 50,804 downwards.
GACGCCGCAGGTACTGATGTGAACAAACTTTTGACAAGTGCCCTGCTCCGCACAGGCGTCCAAAAGGTTTTTTGTGCCGGTGACATTGATCGCGTAACAAACGTCCTCCGCCATTCCGAGTCTGCCGCCGCCTCCCAGATGGAATACGGTCTCAATGCTTTCAGCTGCACTTCGCAGGGAGTCGCCATCGCTCAGGTCACCATAAGCCAATTCAGCGCCCAGGTTGCGCAAGTAAACGATGGCGGCTTCCGAGCTCGATCGGCGCACGAGGCATCTTATCTTCTTCCCCTTTTCCGCTAGAGCTTTTGCGAGATGGGTGCCGATAAAGCCCGTCGCTCCTGTTAGCAAGATTTTGCCATCTTGATTCATTGTTGTCCTCCATTAAATCGCATTGTCCAGATCGGCAACTATATTTCGGATTTACGCTCAATCCATTCACCGTCGAGATTGCCCCTGGTTTCTCCGCCACCGTGTAAACGTCGAAGGGTTCATAGTTGTTCAGTTCCGCTGTAACCGAAAAGACCTCCCACAGCGCACAGCGGACGCAAGAATGAGAATCAGTCCTCGGATGCCGAGCGCGCGCCCCATTTGCGCATGGCTTCAATAATTGGCTTCAACGTCCGACCACGGTCCGTTAGCGAGTATTCCACTCGCGGCGGCACCTCGGCATAAATCTTCCGCTCGATAATCCCCTGCTTTTCGAAAATACGCAGCCGCTCGGTGAGCGTTTTTGGGCTGATCCCCTTGAGCGCGGCGCGCAGTTCGCCAAAGCGCTTGGTGCCGGTGAACAACTCGTTCAAGATAAGCCCGGTCCACTTGCTTCCGATGACATCCAACGTATACCCCACCGGACAATCCGCGGCATGATACGCGTTCCGCTTCATATTCGCCTCCCTATAGTTTACAAATGGAAACTATAGCACTTTTTTGTAACTACTTTACGGAATATACTGCATTGTGTTACTATAGTCAAAAGTGCCTGTTGAGTGCACAGCAAAATCAATCAACCTGGAGGTCAATCAACATGAAAGCAGTTCGATTTCACGAGTTCGGCAGCGAAGACGTCCTGCGCCTGGAGGAAATCCCCGAACCAACACCCAGCCCAAGTGAGACCTTGGTGCGGATAAAGGCGGTCGCGGTCAATCCGGCGGACCTGGTTATTCGCGCTGGGCATTGGCGTCTGTGGCCCATTCCGCTCCCGTTCGTGCTGGGAGTCGAAGGCGCGGGTATCGTCGAGAAAGGCCGCGGGCGATTCAAAGCAGGCGATCAAGTGATCGTCAGCGGCGGACCCCTGGGTTCACGAACAGACGGGTTGTACGCCGAGTTGGTCGCCGTGCCCGAAACTCTGCTAGTCCCGGTTCCAAAAGGAATTTCTCTGGAGCAAGCCGCAACCGTGCCGAGTGCATTCCTCACCGCGTACCTCGCGCTCCTTCACACGGCGAGATTGAAAGCCGGAGAATGGGCGCTAGTGACCGGGGCAAGCGGTGGCGTAGGCGGGGCAGCCGTGCAGGTCGCCAAAGCCCTGGGCGCTCAAGTCATCACGACAGTTGGCTCGCAAGCCAAGCACGCCAAGGCGGAAGCGCTGGGAGCCGACTATGTGATCGATCTCTCGTCCGAGCGAATGGCTGAGACCGTGCAACGAGTGACCAACGGCAGCAGTGTGGAGGTAGGGTTAGACACCCTGGGTGGTGACATAGTGGCTCAAGTCCTCGCAACACTGATGCCCGGTGGACGGTTGGTGATGGTGGGCTACACAGCCGGTCCGAGCGCTACGCTGAACATCTTCGACTTGCTCAAGCCAATAAATCTATATGGCTTTAACCTGTTTGCTATACCAAGCGAGATTGTCGGTGCAGCTTACGCGCAAATCCTCGCATGGCTAGCCGACGGCACAATTCAGCCCGTGGTGGACCGCACTTTACCGTTGGCGCAGGCAGCCGAGGCGCATCGCCACATGGCGGCGCGGCAAGCCTTTGGTCGGGTCGTGTTGACGATGTGACCTTTATGAATGCCCCGTATTGATCATAGAGAGTCCGCGTCTCGCCGGCTTTTGCAATCCGAGCATCCAGCCCCACAGCGCATCGCGCATTCCGTCTGATAGGCGCGGCAGAATCGCCAGCATGATGCGCGCATCCGGTGTGGCGACATAGCGCGCGTGCGGACGCTTGGTTGTCAGCGCGTGGAGAATCACTTTGGCAACTGTTTCTGGCGGGGAACTCATCGCCTCGAGCTGCGCGATAAAGCGTAGAAACGGCTGGAGAAAACGATAGTACGGGGAATTCGTGTTTGTGATGATGTGTTGCGCGTTTGCGGTCGCGGCGGCGTTGAAATTCGTGCGCGTCCCGCCCGGTTCGATGACGATCACGCGGACACCGAACAGTCGCGTTTCCATGCGCAGCGCATCGCTCATCGCCTCCAGCGCGAACTTGCTAGAGTTGTACAACCCGATGAACGGAATGACGACGCGCCCGCCCATCGTGCTGACATTGACGATGCGTCCACTCCCCTGTGCGCGCATCGTCGGCAGAACCAGTTGCGCCATGCGCAGCGCGCCAAACGCGTTGGTTTCGAATTGGCGGCGCACTTGATCCATGCTCATTTCTTCCATTGGTCCCGCCTGCGCATATCCCGCGTTATTGATCAGCGCGTCAATGCGTCCGGCTTGCGCGCGAACTTGCTCAACAGCCGCTACCATGCTGGCTTCGTCGGTCACATCAAGTTGCAAAGGGGTGATGCGCTCGCTTGCCAGGTTCTTGGCGGCGTCGAAACAGCGTGCGGTGGCAAAGACATGCCAGCCGCGTTCTGCAAGTAGGGTCGCCGTCACGCGACCGATGCCGGTCGAACAGCCGGTGATCAGGGCTATAGATTGCTGAGAATGTTGGTTCATGGTCTCTTCCTTTCAGAGTGAGCGTGTGTGTTCACACGGACAAGCTATCCGCTGTATTATTTTTGTGCGATGTATTGGCGCATCAGTTTCGCGCGCAGCATCGTGTGTACCAGGTCGGCGGTTTCTTTGAGTTGGCGCACGCGCTCTACCGTTGGCTCCGCCGCGCCGACCAGTTTGTGGAACAGGTTGAATTCTTCCTGCATCAGCGTGCGCATCGCCGCCGCGTATTGCGCGAAATCGTCCAATCGCGCGTCCAGCTTTATTTCCCGCGCGACCAACTCGGCAATTTTTACATCGTCCTCGTCGAAATAGCAGCGCCCGTTGCCATTGCTGTGCGGAAAAAGCATTCCCATTTCTTCCAGCCGCGCGATGTCGGCATCGGCATCCAAGCTGTCGGCGTTATTTTTTTTCTTTCGACTTATGAGGAGCGGACGCCGATTCAACATGTGCCCAATCTCTGCGGACTGAACATTAATCCGCAGGATGCCAAAGGGGTCTTTCAGCAGCGCCTGACCAGCATGATGGGTCAGATGACCGGCACGTTCGGCAACGACGTCATCAGCACGCCGTGCGTCGAAGAGATGGCGACTTTTGACCAGTTCGTCACTTTTCTCCAAGAACCCGACGCCGACGTCATCGTCTTTGACACGGCGCCCACAGGCAAAACCTTGCGCGAACTTGCGATGCCCTTTGACTGGGCAGGGTTCCTGCAAAAGCAAATCCAAGAAGGGAAGGAACTGGCAAAACTGATGAACATGGACGACGATTCCTTCGCAGGCCTGGAACGCGACAGGCGGCGCTATGAACATGCGCTAAACGTTCTGCGGAATCCGTAGTCCACAGTCTTTACCCTGGTGCTGCTGCCAGAGCGTCTGCCGATTGAGGAAACCGCTAGCGCGATCAAGGGCTTGGACCGACTGGGCATCCCCGTTCAGGCACTCGTGGTCAATCAGTGCATCCTGCCCGAGGTCATCGAAGGGAATCGCTTCCTGTCCGCCAGAGCCGCGCTGCAAGCACGTTATCTGCAAGAGATCGAGACGCGCTTTGATGGTCTTGTCAAAACGCGCTTGCCCCTGCTGGTCCGCGATGTATCGGAACTCGCCACCTTGCGTCAAGTGAGCGAGCTGTTGTATGGCGAGCGGGAGTCGTCCCTCCGCCACGATGTCGCTGCTACATGAAAGGGGACGGAAAAATGAACGACAATGCAACACAAATTCGCCGGGTCACCAGGTCAAAGGAAGCCGCGCAAGCCACCTATGACAAGATGAGTAAATGGTACGATGCGGTCAGCGGGCGCTTTGAAAAGAAATTCAGAGACGTGGGCTTACGCAAGCTAAACGTCAAGGAGGGCGAAACGGTTCTCGAAATTGGCTTTGGCACCGGGCATTGCATCGAGGCGCTGGCTCGCTCCGTCGGCGCCTCGGGCAAGGTCTATGGACTCGACATTTCGGAAGGGATGCGCAACATCACGCGGTCACGCGTTGAAAAAGCAGGGTTGTCGGAACGAGTAGAGCTACAGCTTGGTGACGCCGCGAAACTCGCTTTTGAAGCCGATCTCTTTGATGCCGTCTTCATCAGCTTTGCCTTGGAGCTTTTCGATACACCCGAGATTCCGGTTGTATTGCAGCAGTGCCAACGCGTCCTCAAGCGCGGCGGGCGTATCAGCGTCGTCGCAATGTCTAAAAGGGGCAAAGAGGATAGCGCCATGGTGCGGCTCTATGAATGGGCGCACACCCAAGTTCCCAATTACGCCGATTGCCGTCCGATCTATGTTCGCCAAGCGCTGGAAGAGGCGGGATTTCAAATCATGGATGCAACCGAATTGTCATTGTGGAGTGTCCCGGTAGAGGTTGTCGTAGCCAAGAAACCATGAGCTGACCCGGGTTTGGACTCATGGCGTTCGAAAAATGTACCAAATCTTTACTCGTTGATAACCAATCCTAAACCTTGATGTGGTATAATTCCTCTGAATATCTTCTGTCGAGAGCATTCGGTAATTCAGTTTCAACGAAATGTCCCACCGAACCGCAAGTAGAATGAATTTGGCAACACATCTACACACCTGCGGAGCCCCGCTGTCCCAGTTTACCGCATTTTACGTTCCACACACCGCGTTGGTTAATCGCGTCATGCTGGGAGTAGCACTCGCATCACCTCAATAGACTTGCTGAAATAACTCTTTCGACAGGATTTACAGAATTAACAGGATTTTTTTCAAAAAGCAAGCGCTCATCAAGTTTCAAGTAGTACTCGCAGCACATCGGTATCAACGTCCAAACCTCGCTGGCTCCGGAATGTGCGTATTGGCTCTCAGGACCGTGTCTTGATACCGAATACTCTCATTATTGTAAAGTCTTGCCCAGTGCTCGATTATTGAAACAGAGAGATAGACCCTATGATTCTCATTTTGGTGGTGGACGACGATCTGGACGTCGCCAAGACAATCAGCATGAACCTGGCGAGTCAGGGCTATCAAGTCGTCGTCGCCAATAATGGGTACGAAGCGCTGCAGCGGATTCATCGTCAACATCCAGACTTGATTCTGCTCGACATGGCCATGCCTGAGATGGATGGCATTGAAGTCTGTCAGCGCGTCCGAGCCAATCCAACCACCGCGGCGATTCCGATCTTATTTCTCACTGCACGCAGTGGGATCGAAAGCAAAATCGTTGGGTTTAACGCGGGTGCGGATGATTATCTCGTAAAACCCTTCAATCTGCAGGAGCTGGAGCTGCGTGTCAAAGCGCTGCTGCGACGTACGAGCAAACAGACAGAATCCCCGCAGACACTTACTGTTGGCACGCTTACGCTTAACGTGCGCACATTCGAAATGACCAATGCCAGTCGTAAGGCGCTCCTCACACCGGTCGAATTTGAGCTGCTGTACTTTTTGATGACACACGCCGGTGAAGTTTTTACCTCTGGAGACCTGCTCCGTCACGTATGGCGCTATCCGCCCGACGCGGGCAGTCCCGAATTGGTGCGCGTGCATATCAAGAATCTGCGAAACAAGATCGAAGCGGCGCCACACGCGCCAGTGTATCTTAAAACAATCGGGCGCTTTGGCTATTCCATTCAAATAGATGAACCTCCGAATGCTGCTTTGCCGAGCGAACGTCCATGAGCCACTTATGCTGAGCTTGAATCGCGCACATCGCAGAGAACGAATGTGCGTGGTTTTTTTCTCGGTAGAGGTGCAAAACCCCCATTTTATTTACTGAAGTTACGCATATCATTTCGGACCCTGGACATCTCGAAATTACAATTCTGCGTAACGTGAATTATTTACGCGAAATTTACGCGAGCTTCACCCCCCCTTTACTGACAGACCCCGCCTTGTGCTCTATACTCTCATAGATTTCAGGAAATTCCAGGTCGGAGGGCTTACTACTATGCCGAGCCATTATCATGCGCATCAATCGCCCCGGTCCTCAAAGCTGGAAAACCCAAGTGTGATTGACCGCGTACTCGACAAGGGGTTGGTGATCGACGCGTGGGTCCGCCTGTCGTTGGTGGGTATCGAACTGCTCGCGGTGGAAGCGCGCGTCGTCGTCGCCGGTGTGGAAACGTACCTCAAGTACGCCGAAGCCATCGGCTTGACTCCGACGATCGCCGCGCCCGCCCGCTAATTCGAAATGGCGAGGGGAGGGAAAGAAAGTCAGATGATCGCTGCACGAAAATGCTCAACGCGCATCAGCCGCAACCACAGCTGAATGATTCTTATGGAGGAAAATCCTATGGCAATGGAGAAAGCAATTGCGTCCTCGAGCCTGGTCGAAGTGATTGACCGCGTACTCGACAAGGGGTTGGTGATCGACGCGTGGGTCCGCCTGTCGTTGGTGGGTATCGAACTGCTCGCGGTGGAAGCGCGCGTCGTCGCTGCCGGTGTGGAAACGTACCTCAAGTACGCCGAAGCCATCGGCTTGACTCCGACGATCGCCACGCCCGCCCGCTAGGCGCTATCAACAAAAAATTTGGGTGAAAGGGTCGAGGCGAACTCGAGGCATTGGGGACGCTCCGGTTCCTTCGACCCCACCACCCACCGCCATTCTAACACATCCCAGAATGTGAAACAAGGATCGCGGTGGCTGAATCACCCAAGGCAAGGACAAATGACGTATGTCACGTTCAGATGAAATGACAAAACTGGGTCAGGGGATTGTGAACGAGTACGATCACCGCCGCGCGGGTGACGCGGCGCGCCGGGCGACCGTTCAGAAAATGCAGAATGACACCATCACACTGCTCGCCCAGTTCGACGCGGAACACGCTGCCATGACCAAAGCCATGCAAGCGGATTTCGCTGCCTTGAATACCAAGTTGAAAAAAGATCATGCCGAGTTCAAGGCGGCGACAAAAAAGATGATGAACGAATTGGCAACGGTCAGCGCGCAATCGCGCACCGCATGGCGCCGCACCGCGGAACAGATCGAGCGCCGCCGGAGCGGCGCCAAAGCCCCCGCGCCGATGTCCACACCCACACCTACACCCGCGCCGAAATCATCACCCAAGGAAAAAAGCAGTTGAATAGCAAAACCCGAAGGGTCATGCAGCAAGCACGCCGCGCCCTTCGGGTTTTGCGGATAGTCTAAAGAGCACGAGGAGGAATCGGATGAACCAACTAGCCGCTGTATTGAATGACGCGCCTACGACGGTGCTGCGGTTTCAGCCGCGCGCTGGTTTTGTCGAAACACCGTACATTCAAGCGTTAAGCGAACGCGCGCTCGCCTACTTGCGCGCGGGCTATCCGGTGCATTTTCGCGGACCGGCGGGCTGCGGCAAAACCACGCTCGCCGTGCACGTCGCCAATCAGCTGGGACGTCCAACCATGCTCATCGTCGGCGATGATGAATTCACCACCCAAGACCTTGTTGGGCGCGAGGTCGGCTACAGCCGACGCTATGTGTGGGACAATTTTGTCCATTCGGTTGTGAAGGTGGAAGAAGATTCGAATCGTCAATGGGCCAGCAATCGCCTCACGCTGGCGTGTCAGGAAGGGTTTACGCTCATCTATGACGAGTTCACCCGCTCACGCCCCGAGGCGAACAACACGCTGCTCACCGTGCTGGAAGAAAAGCTCCTCGTGCTTCCCCACACTAATGGCGCGAGCGGCTATATCAAAGTGCACCCCGGTTTTGCGGCGATCCTGACGAGCAATCCGGAAGAATATATCGCCGTGCACAAAGTACAGGACGCGCTGCTCGACCGCATGATCACCATCGAGCTGGGCGATTTCGACCGGGAAACCGAAGTGGAAATCACCGCGTCGCGTACAGGACTCGCCCGCGCCGACGCCGAACGGATTGTAAACTTGGTGCGCGCGTTCCGCGAAACGGGCGAATACGAACATCGTCCCAGCATTCGCAAATCGCTCATGGTCGCCAAGCTGCTGCATGCCACTCATGCGCGCGCCATCCATACCGATCCGATGGTGCGACAGGTTTTTCTCGACGTGCTGGACGCGGGTCGCGCCGAGCCAAATACCTCACCCGCGAAATTGCAGCGCATCCACACGATTCTAAAACTCCTGGCAGACTATCTGCCAGAGAACGCCGTTGCCACAAAGGAGCATGAAAATGGCAAACTTTAAGTCCATGCACGATTTGCGCACGATCCGCAGCGTTCGAACGCGTCCGCGCGGTCAAACACAGTCGTACATCGAAATGCATCGTTATGCGGAAGAACGCCGGCGCCTGGAGCAAGAGCTGCAAATGTGGACACAAAAGATCGAGCGCATCCAGCGGCGTCTGGCGGAACTCGACGAACTGCTCCAAACGCAGCTGGCGCAGGCGCAGAAAGAACTGCTCGCACTGCAACCCGCGTTCATCGCCACGACAGACGAGTCCAAGCCCGCGTGGAGTCAGGTGACGCTGGAATATTAGAGCTTTTGGATTTCGGATTTCGGATTCGAGTTCCCCGGCACAGAGCTCGGATCGAAAATCGAGAATCCTTGGGAGGTCTTATGGCCGAGCCGCGACGCAAACACGTGAAAAAGGATGAAGAGGCGCAAGTACACATTGATCTCGGTTTTGGCGAATTGTTCAAAGGGCTGGGCAACTTTCTCGACCTCGTGAGCGATCTCGCAGAAAAGGGCGAAACGCTTAACCGCACCGGCGAAATCAAATTCAAAGGGAGCGATCAGCTGCGCGGGGTCTATGGTTTCTCGATCCGCACCGGCATTGGCGGGATGCCGCAAGTCGAACATTTCGGCAATATCCGCGAGACCGAAGAGGGGCCTGTCGTCGCCGAATCGCGCGAGCCGCTCGTGGACGTTTTTGACGAGAACGGCGCGTACCTCATCGTCGTCGAACTGCCCGGCGTGAGCGAAGAAGAAATCCAGGTTGAGGCAAAAGACGACATCCTCTCCCTTGTCACCACCGGTGCGCGCAAATACGCCAAAGAGATTTTGCTGCCGGGCGCGGTCAACAGCGCGACGCTCAAGAAAGCGTACAAGAACGGCATTTTCGAACTGCGCGTCGAGAAAGCCAAGTAGAGTTTCAAAATGAGCCGTGCCCGTCCCGTTAAACATTTCAGTTTGCATCGGATTGGCGAGACCGAGCTGCGCGTGATCGCGGATGTCGAAGATGGCGTGCTGCACTTGATAGACATTCAAATTCAGGTGCTGCAAAAGTTCAGCAACGATGTGCGCTGGCAGCGCGACGGGAATGCCGCGCGAACCATCACCCTTTTTATTTTGCGGAACTTGGAATCGTTGGTGCAGCATCTCGCCGCGCAAGCCGCCTTGCCCAGCATGGGTTGGGGTCGCGCGCGCCCGATTCTGAATGTGTACGATCTCGCTCATCCCACCGCGTCCAATATTTTCGTCAATCAAGAAGGAATGGAGCGCGCGGGCTATTGGAATGACGAACCAGCTCTGAGCGCACTCTTGGCGCACGAGCTGGCGCATCCGCTCGCGGAATGTGAAACCACGCACGCGCTGCGCAACCTCACCCTGATCCTGCACCCACGTTTCGCCGCGAATCTGTTTCGTCCCGATGCGAACGCGGCGCGCGTGCGCGAGTGGAAGCGCACACTCGAACAGCAAGTGCGCGAACTCTTTGATAAATTATGCCTGTACGGTCCGCGCGAAGTGCTTGCGAACGCGCTGGTATTGGAGCTGCGTTTTACCGATGCGCTGCTGCATCTTGACGTGGAAAACGTGCGCCGCGCCGCCGCGAGCATCGTCATCCGTCCTGCGCTGCAAGAACAACTGCAAGCTCAAGTCGAAACCGAACGCGTCCTCACCCACCGCGCCGCGGCAGCGCTGCTGGCGCTGGGCGATATGCAGAGCCATCTCGATTTCGCACTCGAAACCGCCGCATTCTATCGCCAAGGCAAATTAGCCGAAGCGAAAATGTTGGAGCGCGCGTTTCAAGTAGACGTGCTGGCACACGTTGATCCCGAGGTACGCGCGGTCTATCCCGCGCTGTGCGATCAACTCGCGCAGCTGCCGCAAAACTTGACGCGCGCGCAAACCGCGCTGCAGGTCAAACAGCTGGCCGGCATTCTCGATCGCGCGCTGCGCGCGAAAGGGATCGGAATGGAATGTCAGGTAGTTTGAAACTCGATGTGGAACACTTGCGGTTGAAAAGCAACCGTGTACTTACAACCAGCAGGCACGATAAAGTTGTGGGAATAGGCAAACTCGGGTCCCACATACTCGACTTTGAGAATGTCGCCTTCGATGTGGAAGCGGAGATTCGACGGTGCAAAGGGAGTTGGAAATTTCACGTAGAGAGCGTAGCTGTGTGGGGTTTGGGTGATGTGATGGTGCGGCATGCAGCTTGAATGTGATCCGGGAATAATTTTCAACGACGCCTTCATCGGGGGCGTAAGTAAAAAAATTGGCGGGACATGTAATGGCGACCAAAGCGACTCAACCTTTGACTTTCCGTGTGGCAGAAGCGCTGCCCAAAGACGTGGGGCGTGGAATCGCGCGCCTGGACCCCGAAGACTTTAAACGGCTGGGCATCGAAATTGGCGACGTTGTCTCGATTAAGGGCAAGCGCCAGACCGCCGTCAAAGCAATGCCCGCGTACGCGCAGGATCGCGGCAAGACCATCGTGCAAATTGACGGCATCGCGCGCGAGAACGCGGGCGCGATGCTCGACGAACGGGTGACCGTGTGGCCGCTCGCGCCCCAAGCCGCGAAATCCGTCGTGTTGATTTCGCTCGATCCCTTGCGCGCCGCGCCGGGCAGACAATATGCGAGTTACTTGAGCCACTTGCTCGAAGGCATGCCCATGACTGCGGGCGACCGCGTGCGCGTGGATTTGCCGGGCACGCGGGCACAGGATTTTTCAGTCGCCGAGACGCAGCCCGCAGGTTGCGTCATGCTCGTGCCTGCAACGACGATTGAAGTGCGCGGGCAAGTGAGCGCGGAGCGCAAGAGCGATCGCATCGCGTACGAAGATATTGGCGGGCTGGGGCGCGAGATTCATCGCGTCCGCGAAATGATCGAACTGCCGCTCAAGTATCCCGAAGTGTTCGAGCGTTTGGGCATTGATCCACCCAAAGGCGTTTTACTGCACGGACCGCCCGGCACCGGCAAAACGTTGATTGCGCGCGCGGTCGCGTCCGAAACGAGCGCGTATTTTGTCCACGTCAACGGACCCGAAATCGTTCACAAATTTTACGGCGAAAGCGAAGCGCACCTGCGAAAAATTTTTCAAGACGCGGCGCAGCGCGCGCCGAGCATTATCTTTCTCGACGAGATTGACGCGATCGCGCCGAAACGCGCCGAAGTGCAGGGCGAGGTTGAAAAACGCGTCGTCGCGCAATTGCTCGCGCTGATGGACGGCTTGAAAGCGCGCGGCGAAGTGATCGTCATCGGCGCGACCAATATCCCCGACGCGCTCGACCCCGCGCTGCGCCGCCCCGGGCGTTTCGACCGCGAAATCGCGATCCCGATTCCCGACCGCAATGGACGCTTCGCCATTCTGGAGATTCATACGCGTGGGATGCCGTTGGCGGACGATGTGAACCTGGAACAGATTGCCGCGATTACGCACGGGTTCGTCGGCGCGGATTTGGAGGCGTTGTGCCGCGAAGCGGCAATGAGCGCGCTGCGCCGCATTTTGCCCAATATTGATTTCGCGCAGGCGAGCATTCCGTACGAGCAGCTCGCAGAACTGCACGTGACGATGGCAAATTTTCAGGACGCGCTGCACGAAGTCGAACCGTCCGGGATCCGCGAAGTCTTTACCGAGGTGCCCGATGTAAAGTGGGCGCAGGTCGGCGGCTTGGACAACATTCGCGCGGTGATGCAGCAAGCGGTCGAATGGCCCCTGCAGTACGCGCCGCTGTTCGAGTACGCGCACACGTCACCGCCGAAAGGGATTCTGCTCGTCGGCGCGCCGGGCACGGGCAAGACCTTGATCGCCAAAGCGGTCGCGACCCAAAGTCAGGTCAATTTCATTTCGGTCAAAGGTCCCGCGCTCGTATCGAAATGGGTGGGCGAATCGGAAAAGGGCGTGCGCGAAGTTTTCAAAAAAGCGCGTCAAGCCGCGCCGTGCATTATCTTTTTTGACGAATTGGATGCGCTCGCGCCGCGCCGCGGCAGCGACGAAGGATCGCGCGTCACGGAACGCGTCGTGAGTCAATTGCTCACCGAGATTGACGGCATCGAAGAATTAAAAGGCGTGGTGATTCTCGGCGCGACGAATCGCGTGGACATGATTGATCCCGCGCTGCTGCGTCCCGGACGCTTTGATTTCATTCTCGAATTGCCCGTCCCGTCGCGTGAAGGACGACGCGCGATTTTTGAAATCCACACCACGGGCAAACCGCTCGCGCCCGATGTGCAGCTCGACGCGCTGGTGGCAGCGAGCGACGGCATGGTCGGCGCAGACATTGAAGCGCTTTGCCGTCAAGCGGCGATGCTGGCCATCCGCGAATTTATCGAACGCGGTTCGTACGACGATGCCGCGCTGAATGCGGCGGCGCATTTTCAGATCACGATGCGGCATTTTCAAGCAGCGCTGGAACAACACGGAGGAAGAATCCAATGAAATACATTTACGCCATTGTGCCGACAAGCGAAAAGGTACAGTTTGGCGCGCTGGGCTTTGGCGATGGCGACCCGCACGTCTATACGATCCCGTACCGCGACCTCGCGGCCGTCGTGAGCGATCGGCGCCGCGTGAATTATCAAACGCTCAAGCGGCGCGAGATTCTGCGCGATCTCTCGATTCATCAAAAGACGATTGAAAAAGTGATGCAGCATTGGGGCGTGTTGCCCATGAAATTTGGGACGCTGCTGCCGGATGGATCCGCGGTGATCGAACTGCTGCGGAAAGGATACGCGCCGTGCAGTGAAAAACTCGCCGCGCTCAAAGGACGCATCGAAATGGAAGTGGTCGCGACGTGGGACCTCAAAAGCATGTTTGCCGAAATTGCCGACGAAGAACCCATCGCACAGCGCAAGCGCGCGCTTGCCGCCGGCGCGCAGACGGCGACCGTCGAAGATCGCGTCGAAATCGGGCGACTGGTCAAAGCAGCGCTCGACGCGCGGCGCGAAAAATATCGCGCGCAATTGCTGAACGCCCTCGCTCCGACCGCCGAAGATGTGAATACAAACCCCTTACTCACGGACGAGATGGTGTTTAACGCGGCGTTCCTGGTGGATCGGCGCGGCTTGCAAATATTGGAAAAGGCGGTGTGGGAACAGGATCGGCAATTCGATGGCAAGCTGAATTTCAAAATGATCGGACCTTTGCCCGCGTACAGTTTTGCGACCATTCACGCCCAACTTTTGACGCCGCGCCAGGTACAGGAAGCGTGTCAGCTGTTCGGCTTGAAAGAACAGGCCAGCCTCCGCCAAGTCAGAGCCGCGTATCATAGTCTCGCGCGTCAGCTGCATCCCGACATGCACCCCGACGACGCCCACGCGCAAGCGCGGTTCACGGAAGTACGGCAAGCGTACCAGATACTGGCGGAATGTTGTGCGAGTCAAATCCATCACGCTGCGTCAGGAGATGGCGAAGACGCAATCTGTTCCTTTGCCCCGACGGTCGTGGGCGGCACGCTGTTGCTTTCGATCCGTCGCAGCGAGGGACAATAAAAGTGCAGAGGATAGAGAGCTGCGCACCGAGTCATTCAGCTCTCGCCTCGTGTAGACGACGATGAGTGACACTGACGGCAAGTACATCTACTGCATTATCCAGAGCACGGCACCGCAGGTGTTTTCCGCGCAGCCGATTGCGCACACGAACAGCGAACGTGTGTACACCGTCCATTATGACGATTTGGCTGCAGTCTTGAGCGACGCGCCCATCAAACGCTATGACGTTAGTCGCCAAAACACGCTCGCGCATGAAAAAGTGATCGAGGAAGTAATGCAGCGCGGGTTTACGGTTTTGCCGGTGCGCTTTGGCACGGTCGCGCAAAGCATCAACCAAATCCGCGAGCGTTTGCTCAAGCGCCGCTTTGGGCTGCTGCACGGGTATCTATATCGCGTCCAAGGGAAAGTGGAGCTGGGGCTGAAAGCGTTCTGGAACAAAGAGCAGATGTTTCGCGAAATCGCAGCAGAGGACATGCAGATTCAACGCTTGCGCGACCTATTGGCGGCAACACCGCCGGCGCAAGGTTACGCCGACCGCATTGAATTGGGACGCATGGTCGAAGCGGCGCTGATTGCCAAACGCGATGCCGCGGCAGAAAAAGTTTTAGAAACGCTGCGCCCGCTTGCCGACGAGCTGCGCGTCAACCAAACGCTCACCGATGCGATGATTGTCAACGCCGCGTTTCTGGTGTGTTGCACCGTCGAATCCGAATTCGACGCGGCAGTGAACCGGTTGGATGAACAGTACGCCGGGCGTGTCACCTTCAAGTATGTGGGGCCCGTGCCGCCGTTCAATTTTGTCAACATCGTCGTGAATTGGAATGAGGAATAACCCTTGAGCCAGCTTATTTTTCTGAATAGGGTAGCGTGTGGCTTTTGCGGCGGCACGGGATTCGATCCATTCGCTCTTTTGTCTCCGTTGTCCGCTTGTCAGGTCTGCAATGGGCGCGGCACCCACCTTTTGGTCAAGCCCGTTGTGAGCTGCGCCTTTTGCGCGGGCACGGGCATTTTTCCGCACACGCGCTTGACGTGCACCACCTGCCACGGCATCGGGAGCATCCAGGTCTGGGAGAATGAGGACGCTTGCCCGCGCTGTCATGGTTCGGGACGTGCGGCAGGTGCAGGTTGGGTAGGTAGTGCGCTTCCGTGCAGCTATTGTGGAGGCGCGGGGGTGATTCTCGCGTGGATGTAAAACAGATATGGAGCCGCCGATGGGTTTAATCAGCACCATTTTACTTTTTCCGATTACGGCGCCCGGGTACGGCTTGGCGTTCGTTATAAATTCAATTGTCAATCACGTGGACAAGGAATTCAATAACCCGGACAAGATTCGTCAGGAATTGATGGAGCTGCAGCTGCGCTATGATATGGGCGAGATGGACGAGCAAGAATTTAACGCGGCGGAAACGCTGCTCCTGGAACGCTTGAACGCCATTCTCGAAGCGCAGCAAGAAAGCATAGGGCGATGATGACGGATGTGAACGCGTTTGCCTATTATCTCTACGGCATCACCGCGCGCAGCGGTGATTGCGACGAACCGCTCGCGGGCGTAGGCGCAGGGGAACCGGTCAGCCGCGTCACCTTCGAGGATCTCCAGGCGGTTGTCAGCCGCGTGCCCCTTGCGGATTTTTCCGCCGGCGCCTTGCAAGCGCGGATGAAAGAGGCCGCGTGGTTGGAAGGCCAGGTTCTCGCGCACGAACGCGTGATTCGTGTGGTTTTTGCGCGGCGCACGATCATCCCCATCAAATTCGGGACCTTGCTCGAAACGAAAGACGCGGTGACGCAGCGGTTGCAAGAGAACGCGCCGCGTTTTCGCGCGCTGCTGCAGCAGCTGGCGGGAAAACAAGAATGGGGCGTCAAAATTTTTGCGAACCGCGCGGCTTTGAAAACAAATCTCGTGACGAACGACGCGACGCTCGCGCGACAAGCGGCGGCGCTTGCAAAAAAACGCGCGGGCGCCGCCTACCTGTATCAAAAAAAATTGGACGAGCAGATCGCCCAGCGCGTGGAGCAAGCGCTGCTTGCCGAGGCGGATGCCGCGTACATCCGGCTCCTCGCGAGTGCGGAGGAAGGATGCCTTTTGCGGTTGCTCCCACCAGAACTCACCGGGCGCAGCGGCGAGTCGAATCCATGGGACGTCATGATCCTGAATGCAGCATTCTTGGTTAAGCCAGAAGCGTTGATTGCGTTTATTCATCAGGTCGAGAGGTTGCAGCCCGAACACGATTGGTGGCAAATTGAATGGACAGGCCCCTGGGCGCCATACAACTTTTTGAATTCTGCGGCGGAGTCGGAACATGTATGACCACGCGCGGGGCGGAGTTGCGCGCCCGCGCGCAAACGCGGCGCGGCGTCAGAGTGCAGACGGGCGCGAGGTGACGCTGTTGGAAATTCTCGATCGCGTTCTGGATAAAGGCGTGGTCCTCAGCGGCGATCTGACGCTCTCGGTGGCAGACGTTGACTTGATTTTCCTCGGACTGAAAGTGATGCTTGCTTCGGTCGAACGTGCTGAAGCGCTGCGCGGGGGTCTGGAAGAAAAATACGGTACCGTGGAATGAATGAGCGTGTGGAAAGACCAGGGCGCGACGCGGCTGTCGGGGGCTATTATGTGTACGCCATCGTCAGCGGTAAACACATTGCAGAGGCGCGTCTATTCACCGTCGAGGATGCAACCCTCGCTTGCGTCACGTTTAGCGATATTGGCGCAGTGATCCGCGCAGCTGGTTGCGATGCGCGCCTCACCCTGCCCTATGACGCATTGCGTCACGCGCGCATTATCCAGGCGTTGATGCGCGAGGATACGCTTTTGCCCGTGCGCTTTGGGACCATTCTACCGAACGAGCAGGCGGTACGCGCGCTTTTGGCGGAACGTTATCTGTCGTTCAAACGTAATCTGGCGCGCGTGATGAACCGCGTGGAATTGGGACTGTGCGTGCTGTGTCACCGGGAACGAGAATGGAGTGATGGGCAACCCGAAACGTCCGGCGCCACAGCGGGCCCGCCGCCCGGCACGCGCTATTTACGGGAACGCGCCTTCGAGTACGCCGCAGTGGAACGCTTAAAGCGGCAAGTGACTGCACAAGCGGAAGCGATTCAACGCCGCTTATTGCCTCTGGCTGTCGAAGGCCAATATAATGTGCTGACGGATCCCGACCTGATGGTGAATGCACAGTATTTGGTCGAGCGCTCGCTGGTCGAGCTGTTTCGAAGCGAGGTCAGGCAGCTGCAAGCGGACCAACCGGAACAGCATTTTTTCTGCAGCGGACCGTGGGCGCCGTACAACTTTATTGACCACGAATTGTTAACACGCGGACTGTAAAGCAAGGGTTTCCCGTTACCCGTCACCTTTTCAAGGAGATGCAAATATGGCACGCAAGAAAACGAAGGAACCGACTTTGAAGGAAACTCTGATGGACGCGGAACTGCGCCTCGTGCTGCGCCAAGCGGCGCACTGGCAACATGCCGGGCAGCTGTATCAGGCGCTCGACGCCTATACCCAGGTAATGACCCAGTTTGCGGAGAGTGACGCCGCGCGCACGGCAAAGGAGCATGTTCAAGAAATCGCGCGCGTCTTTGAAGAGTGCGGACGCTATCATCAAGCCCTGTCCATCTATCAGCGTCTCGCCGAATTCGAGTCTCAAGAACACGCGGACGCCGCCGCGCAGCCCGCACCGCACGCGGCGATCAAGGCGAAAGCGGCATTCGGCGCGGAGGCGCCCAAGCGATGAGTCCCGACTCGCTGCTCGCGCCAGAGGTCGCTGCGGCTTTGGACGTCAGCCCTACGAACGACGAATGGCTTGCCGCACACGTGCTCGTGGGCGACGCGCACCTAGAGGAAATGGTCGCCGCGCTCGAGCACGTGGAGCACACCCTGCCCGACCGCGTGGCGCTTGATCCCGACAAAGTGGAGCAGGGCTTGGCGAAACTCGTGCTGACGTTGATCGAGCTCATTCGCCGTTTGTTGGAGAAACAGGCAATCCGCCGCATCGAAGCGGGTTCTCTGAGCGACGAAGAGATCGAACGGATGGGCGAGACGTTTCTCAAGTTAGAAGCCAAGATGCAAGAGCTCAAGCGCGTCTTTGGGTTGGAAGGTCAAGAACTGAATATTAACCTCGGACCGCTGGGTGATCTGATGTAATCAGCACCGCAAAACTTGTGGCGATGCCGTTCATCGCATGAAGAATGAAGGAACCGCTCCTCGAAAACCTAGTCCCGAAGGCTTGGCCCGAAGGCTTGGCCCGAAGAATTGAGGGAATTGAGGGAACTGAGGAAACTAAGGAAACTGAGGGAATTGAGGGAATTGAGGCATGACAGTGCGTAACATCAGTGAGTAAATAAGCGAGCGCGGAAGCGGCACGCAGCAGGAGCCATACAAATGACACAAGCCACCATGATGCATTCGGTCCAAGCGACAAACCTGGCTGATATTTTGGAACGAGTGCTGGACAAAGGCATCGTCATCGCGGGCGATATTACGATTTCGCTCGCCGACGTGGAATTATTACAAATCAAAGTGCGTTTGCTCGTCGCCTCGGTGGACAAGGCGCGCGAGATTGGGATTGATTGGTGGCAAGGCGATCCCGCACTCTCATCGCGCGCGAAAAAGATGGAAGAAGAAAACCGGCTGCTGCGCGAGCGTCTCGACAAATTGGAAGCGCGCCTCGCAACGCCCTGAACTTGCCCGCTTTTCCAGTGCGCCACCGTTGCGTTCTAGAGCAAATTCCATTTTCAAAACCTGTGAGGTCTTCAAGACCTCACAGGTTTTGAAAACGGATAACCACCAGCAAAATGACTATTGACGAGAGTTATGATACGTCGGATGATATGACTATTGCAGACAGCTCAATAGGATAGCTTGGATTCCTCGAGGAAGCATGGAGGGATCATGCCAGACAAATCTACTGTGGTCGGGCAAGCAGAGCTCCTCCGCAAATATTCGACAGCTGCAAAAGAGCTTTTTATTATTGCGGTCTCTTGGCTTGCCGTTCTGATTCTCCTGTGGTTCAATCCCACCCTACTCCTGGTGAACGTTTCACAAGGAGTGTTCCTGCTGGCGATGATCAGCTTGGCACTCGGCGTATTCGCGTTGCGGCGCTGGCAAGAATTCAAGCGCCTTACGGGCGCACACGCGCGCCTGTCCACGGCGGCGCAACAAGAAGCCAATCAGCTCGAACAGCTCGAGCAAGCACAGCGCGAGAGTGAAGAAAAATATCGTACGCTCGTCGAGCAGATCCCAGCGATTAGTTACATCGCCGCGCTGGGCGATCCCGGTAAAACGCTCTTTGTCAGTCCGCAGATTGAAACGCTGCTGGGTTTTACATGTGAGGAATGGCTGAATCAACCGGGGCTCTGGGCGCAGCAGCTTCACCCTGAGGACCGTGACCGCGTTTTTGCCGACAGGGCAGAGAAGGAAGCGCTCGGCTTGCCCTTTGACGCCGATTATCGGATGCTTGCGCGCGACGGGCGCGTGCTGTGGTTCCACGATGTTGCCGCGCGGCTCCCCGTCCGCGATGGCAATGCGCGTATTATGCAGGGAGTCCTGCTTGACATCACGGCGCGCCAAGTGGCGGAAGAGGCGGAACGGGAGCAGCACCGCCTTGCGGATGCGTTAAAGGAAACTGCTGCCGCGCTGAATAGCACGCTTCAACCTGACGCGGTGATTGATCACATCCTCGATTCCATGGGAAACCTTGTGCCGTGCAATGCGGCGCATGTTCTTTTGCTCGATGACGGGGTAGCCCGAGTCATTCGCAGCCGCACCTTCGCAGAACAGTTGCCCACGGTTCCTCCCCAGCTCCAATTTCCGCTCGCCCAATTTGCCAACCTGCGCCAGATGTACGAAACCAAGCGCCCCCTCTTGATTCCCGATGTGGAGGCGTACGCGGACTGGATTCACATGCCCGCCCAGCCGTGGGTTCGTGCGCACTTGGGCGCACCGTTATGCGTCAAGGACAAAGTCATCGGGTTCATCGCCTTGAGCAGCACGACGCCGCGCGTGTTTCAGGAGCGCCATTGCAAAACGCTCGAAGCATTAGGACAGTACGCCGCCATCGCGATGGAGAACGCGCGCTTACATGCCGAACGCGAACACAAGCTGCGCGAGCTCGACGCGCTGCGTAAGGTTGCCATCAGCGTCAACTCGACGCTCGATCTGGACAAGCTGCTGGACTTGGTCATGCGCGAACTAAAGTCACTGCTGTCGGTAGAGCGCGCCTCGTTGATGCTGCTCGATGCGGCAAGCGGCGAATTATACTTTCGGGTAGCGCTTGGCGACGAAGCAAAAGGGGCGCAGCACATGCGCCTGCCGCTCTCCGAAGGCATCGCGGGGTGGGTTGCGCGCCAAGGCAAGCCGACCCGTGTGAACGATGTGAGCACCGATCCGCGCTGGTGTCCGAACATAGACACGGTCACCGGTTATGTCACGCGTTCGATTCTCGCCGCGCCGCTCAAGACCAATGACAAGGTCATTGGCGTGATCGAAGCACTCAACAAATTGGATGGCGCATTCGACGACCATGACGAACACTTGTTGGAAATGATCGCCGTCGAAGCGGCTATCGCCATCGAGCACGCGCGTCTGTTTACGGACCTTGAGACGACCAACCGCGCGTTGGAGAAGCAGAACGCGGAAATCCTGGCAAGCCGCAACATCCTGCGCGTACTCTTTGATGGGATTACCGACAGCATCTGTATCATGGATCGAAACATGCGGGTTGAAGCACTGAATCAAGCGACAGCGAACCAAGTTCGCAAGACCCCGCGCGCGTTGTGGCAGCTACCCTGTAACCAAGTACTCTGCAGGACCGACGAACTGTGCCTGACTTGCCCGGTAACCCAATCCTTTCGCACGGGCAAGGTGGTAGACGCAATCCAATCTCATACCCTTCAAAATGGCGACAAGCGAACGCGGGTGGTAAGAACGTATCCGGTAGAGAACGAAACGGGCGCGGTGGATCGAGTGGTCTATCTTGCGAAGGATATTACCGAAGAACGCAGACTACAAACATCGCTCATTCAATCGGCGCGGCTTTCTATCGTCGGGGAATTATCTGCCAGCATTGCGCACGAGATAAGTAATCCGTTGACGGCGGTGATTGCCAATGCGCAGATGCTGCTGCGCGCCATACCGCCCGGCGACGCGTGTTTTGAATATGCCCAGATCATTGAACGCGCGGGACAGCGCGCCGAGCGCTTTGCGCGCAATTTGCTGAGCTTTGCGCGACAGGAAGAATATCAATTCGTGCCTTTGGATGTGAATGAAACGATCGAGGATGCGCTGGCGCTGATTGCAGTTCCCTTAAAGGATGCGGGGATTCGGATTATCAGACAATTGGCGGAGAACCTCCCCGCAGTAACTGGGAGCGCGAGTCATTTACAGACTGTTTGGACGAACCTGCTGTTTAACGCGCGTGACGCGATTCCGGCGGAGCGCCGTGGACAGGTTCAAATCGCCGCTCATGCAGACAAAACGACCCAAACCGTTTACGTGAGAATCAGCGACAATGGGTGTGGCATTTCGGAACAAGATATGCCCCATCTCTTTGAGCCGCTTTTTACAACCAAACCGCGCGACCATGGGACGGGCTTGGGGCTGTATATTTGTCGCACGATCCTGACACGACATGGGGGCACGATCTACGTCGAGAGCAAGGTCGGGAGTGGCTCCACGTTTACGGTTTGTCTCCCTATCGCCGAGGCGTAAGCGTGGGCAACTTGCCTTTATTCGGCGGTTGTATAGGCAAATCCGGGCATGGTTCAGAAAGCGGAAGAGTTAGATTGTCATTCTAACTTGAACCATGCCGGATTATGCGCTTTTTTTCTGTCGTTCGAGTTTGACGGTGTAAAACACACAGGGGGTGTCGCTGTGCAAATCGAATTCGCACGCGGCGGCAATGGACGCTTTGGCAATGTCCAGCGGACTCTTGTAACGGTTGTAATTGGCATACAACGCGCCGAGCGCATAATCTTGCCCCGAGCCAATCGCCCAAAATTTTGAAAAATTCGCGACCGAGCGCATATCCGTCACATAAAACGTACCGTGCGGGTTGCAGATCAACGCCAGAATCCGCGACGATTCATACGGGTCGTCCTTGTCGTCGCGCGGATTCACAAAGTACTGGTCTTTGAGTTCCTTGTGCATCTTGCGCCAAAATTCAAAAATCGCTTCACTTGACGAGAGGTCTGCTCTTTCTTTGAGCCCGGACAAATAACTTTTCAACACCATTTGATGCCCCGCAAATCCGACCATGCCGATGTACGAATCGTGATATTGAAAAATCTTGTCGTTGTTGAATTCGTACGCTTTACGCTCGCGGATATGCCCGCCCCACGTGGTCATCGAATCCGATGCAATACATGCCTGACTGCCCTTGCGCACGACGATGATTGTAGACATAAAGACTCCTTGAACAGGATGTAGTTCTGACTGGCAGAACCACCCTTCAAGGATGCTTGCTGCACGCGCATCCGAATCTATTTGCCAGTCAGAAACGCATTGTACAACAAAACGCGTTTCTCTAACCTGAACACAGGTTGAGAAACGCGTGAAAAAATCGTTCTGCTACAAATCGTTACGACTCGGATTCTTCGGCAGTCGTTTCGTCGAGGACTCCTTCTTGCTTGAGCACTTGGCCCGTTTCACCGGTTTCGGCGGTAACGGCGCCGATCCCGCCCTGCGCCGCCGGAGCGCCTTCTTCCGGCAGCCCTTCCGTGAGGTTCTCGACCACACACTCGACATTATCATCCATCGGCGTAAACGGCATCATACGCGACCTCCTCTGAAAATGTAGGATGCCTCATTCTATCACAAAACGGCGCGCTCAATCTGTTTGCTGCAAACGATCGTTCAGTTGTTCGCGGATGTGGCGGTCTTGAAATTCACCATACATCACTTGCGTGACCATTTTGGAGGCGGACTGGTTCACGCCGCGCATCATCGCGCAGAGGTGTTGTCCCGTCACGATGACGGCAACGCCGCGCGGGTGCAAAACATCTTGGATAAAATCGGCAATCTCGTGCGTCATTTTTTCTTGCATTTGCAAACGCCGCGCGTACATGTCCACAATGCGCGGGATTTTGGACAGCCCGATGACGCGACCTTCGGGGACATACGCGACGTGGACTTTGCCAAAGAACGGCAGCAGATGATGTTCGCACAAACTATAAAACTCGATGTCTTTGACGACCACCATGTCGTGATAGGCGGTTTCAAAAAATGCGCCGTTGACCAAAGCAACGGGGTCCACCGTGTACCCGGCGAGTAATTCGTCGTACGCGCGCGCGACGCGCTCTGGCGTTTTGCGCAACCCTTTGCGCAGCGGGTCTTCGCCGACATTCACCAAAATCGAGCGCACCGCGTCGGCAATCGCCTCGTGCGCCTCTTGTCGTTCGGGCGCCACGCGCATTTCCGGCAGCACGCGCGCGGTTTCCATCTCGGTCATTGTATCGCTCCATTCCGCGTCGTCTTCGCGGCGCGGCATCCCTGCTTTGAAATCAGCCATGATGATTCGCCCCTTGACATTTCTTGAAACGAGCTGTTGAACTTGCGACGTGAGCGCGGGCGCCTCTTGCATTTCGCCGCGTTCACCGCGCAAACGACATGCCAACTCGGCGAGCGTCGGACCGTCCGGTGGAATCACGTAATCGGGATTGACGTGCGCCAACGCGCGCGCCATGAAACCGCGTTCAAAGATATGCGGATCGGGAATCGTCAACTCGCCGTCGTCAATTTTCACTTCGCCGTACAATACTAAATCCAGGTCAATCGGACGCGGCGCGAACTTATCGGACGTACGCACGCGTCCCAGCTCGTCTTCGACGGCGCGCAGCGCGTTGCGCAGCGCGTGCGGCAGCAGCTCGGTGGCGAGCCATACCGCGCCGTTGTAAAAGCGCGGCGCATTCGGAGCGTCGCCCAACGCGGGCGTATCGTACACCGGCGAAACAGCAACCACCGCGCCCAATTCGCGCAAGCGCGTCAGCGCACGCACGTAATTTGTTTCGCGTTCGACATTCGAACCAATGAAAATATATGCGTCGTTCATTTCTCGTTCATTTCTGTGTTGCCCCACAGACGGATTCCGGCTTGCCGCGCGGGGGCCGCTTCAGGACACCTCCGCGCGCGTGCGCGTAATCGTCACGCCGACCGAACGCGCAAAACGCAGCGCGCCCGGTTTCTCTACACTCACTTGGACCTGCTGCACGTGCGCGTCGCGCAAACAAATTTCCGCAATGCGTTCCGCCAGACGTTCCACCAAATAATAATCCGAGTTTTCCACGTGTTCGATGATTTGTTTCGTGATCGTCCGATAATTTACCGTATCGTCAATGTGATCGCTCGCCGCGGCGGCGCGCGTGTCCGCCCACATGACGATGTGGATCAAGACATCCTGTTTATTTTTGCGCTCTGTTTCATTGATGCCAATGATACAACGCAAGTGCAGATCGTGAATTTCGATGCGATCTAGATTCATTTCAACGGACCAGGCGGCGTCCGCCTTCGAGCGGAATGGTCGCGCCCGTAATATATCTGCCCGTAGTTAGTAAAAAAATCACGGCGTTTGTTACGTCGCGCGGCGAACCAAATTGCTTGAGCGGCGTCTCTTGAATCAAGCGCGCTATGGTTTCCGCATCGGCGCCGGGCGGCGGCAAAATCGCGCCGAGCGCCAGCGCATTGACGCGCATGCGCGGCGCGAGCGCGTACGCCAGCGCTTCGGTCATTTTGATCAACGCCGCTTTGGTCAGGGTGTAGGCAAAATGATCGGCGCCGGGACGCAAGCCGCGCCAATCGGTCAAATTGATAATGTTCCCGCGGACCGTGCCGTTCCGCTGCGCCGCCATCAATTGCGCGAGGCGAAAGGGCGCTTGCAAATTCACCGCGAAATTGGCGTCCCATTCTTCCAGCGTCGTCGTCTCGAAGGCGCCCGGGTCAAAACGCGCCGCGCTGTTGATGAGAATACGCACCGTACCCAGCGTTTGGTTCACTTGGCGAAACAATTCGATGCGCGCCGCATCGTCCGCCAAATTCGCGCCAAAGGCGTGCGCCGCGCCGCCGCGCCGTCGAATCAACGCGACCACACGGGTTGCCTCGCGCGCGGACGTATTATAGTGCACTGCGACGTGCGCGCCGTGTTCCGCCAACGCCAGCGCCAACGCGCGCCCGACGCGCACGCTTCCTCCCGTCACCAGCGCCGCTTGCCCGCGCAGCGCGTTTGCTTTCGTCGCCATCACAATTCCTTTTCCAGCATCACGTACGTTGGTGTTTCGAACCCTTCATGCGCGTGCGCTTCCACAAAGCGGTAGCCGCGTCGTTCGTACGCCGCGCGCATTGCATCCAAGACCACGCGCACACCCAAACGCACGCGCGTATAACCCGCTTGGCGCGCCTTTTTTTCCACATACTCGATCAACGCGTTGCCGATGCCGCGCCCGCGAAATTCCGGCAGGACGGCGAGCCGACCCAGATACATAAATTCCGTGTGCGGTTCGTACAAGACACACCCAACCGTGCGCCTTTCCACCGCCGTTTCGGCAAGCACCCACCGCGCGGTTTGCATTCTCGCGCGCACGCTGGCGACCGATTCGTTGTGTGCTCCCGACGGCGGATTGAGCACCCCGCGATATTCCGCGAAGGCCGCGTGCAGGACACGCACAATGGTTTCCGCGTCTTGGCCGTTCGCTTCAACCAAGACTATTTTACTCATTTCCGGTGAGATTACTGTAATCCTCCATACAAATCTGTGGCTGTGTCACGCTTGAATTATAACCGATGACTTTAGAGGTTGTAGTATAGCGCCTTGTGCGCGTTGGCAGCCGCAAACGAAATAGGATTTTGCTTTAACACCCCGCGCAAAAGAGTACTATTGCATCTCCCCCCCGCGAAAAATAAAATGCGATTATGCGATCTCATTCTATGCTCTCCCGCACCTGCATTTTTTTCGGCGCGGCAGTCCTCTTGTTTGCCGCCGCGCTGGCGCCCGCCTTCGCGCAGCGCGCCCACACCCCGCGCGATTTGAACTATCAAATTTTTTTGCCGCTGGTCACAAACAACGCGTGCGGCAGTGTCCCCGGCGAGACCTACCATACGCTTGCGCCCAATCCGCCGCCGACCGACCGTCCCGCCGAACAACACGCGGACTTGAACCTCGCGCTGCGCGGGTACGCTTCGACGAACCACACGCTCGGACTCGTGGATTACAGCGGCGCAGCCGATGCGCGGTCTCCGCAGCTCTATACTTTGTTTGGCGATCAACGCGTGCCGATTTTTTCCGGCGTGGCGCAAGTGTATGCTTGGGATTGGGATACGAACTCGCGCGGGGATTTGATTACCAATCCGCCCGTGACCTTGGCAGTCATGCAAGTCGCCGCGAATGAAATACTCCATGTGCCCGCTTCGGGTTACAATATCGGCACGCGCGCGGTGCGCCTCCCAGAGGGTTTTGTTCGGGATATGCCGGGCGACGATCCGAATGCATACGAAGTTCTGGTGCTGTATGCGACGCCGGAGCGCATCACTTTGAAATATACGCGCGAGGACAATGTGATTCGCGGTTATGCGGTGCACGTGGAAAACGTTTGCGTCGCGCCGGAACTGCTGGCGTTGTATCGCCAATGGAACGACGCGGGACGCGCGCAGTTGCCGGCATTGAAAGCGGGCCAAGCATTCGGTCGCGCGCTCCATTCCGAAATCGGCGTAGTGATCCGGGATAATGGTACGTTCCTGGACCCGCGCTCGCGCAAAGATTGGTGGCAGGGCAAGTGAAAGGATTCGTAATCCGTTTGTCCGCTGTCTCCATCCGCTGGCAGTTCTTCCCTCGCGCGCAAAACTCGTTGCGTCACTCTGCTTCTGCAAAGATGATCCCACCTGCGCAGCGCACGTCAAACTGGAATTCGCTCCAGAACAAGTGATGGACGATCCAGGATTCCGACGCGAAAACAAAGGTGGAGGGCTAATCGCCCTCCGCCTTTGACGTCCGTTTTGCCAAGTCAATGCTTGCTTTTGCCGAAGAAACGCAAGGCATGTGACACGGCGTCAAATGCCTTGCGTTCTCGAGAGGTCCGCTTATTTTCCCGCGCGGATTTTTGCGCCGTTCAACGGACAGCCAAACAGCGGGGCAAAGACACAAAGGTCGAACAGTCCCGCCAACAAGGGCAGCACACCAATGACTGCAACGATGATGCCCGTTGTGCCGCCCAAAACGAAAATGCCGACAGCGATCAACGCGATGCCTGCGACGATGCGCCCGATGCGTCCGGTGGGCGAAGCCATGTTTGTCCTGCCGTATACGCCCATTCCAACGCGTTGCGCAAATTGTAATGGTCCAATTCAAGCCGCCGCATCCAATGGGCTTGTTGCGGACCCGCCAACTCGACTTGGGCTTGCTCTGCGAGTTCTTGATAGTACGCCAGATGCCGGTTCTTGAGGGCGTCGCTCTCGCCCGAGTCGCGCAACTTTTCGCGCGCATATTGCTTGATGCTGTCCAAGAAACTATAACGCGTCTCTGAATTTTTTTCTGCGGTGTACAATAGCGATTTGGAAACGAGCCGCGACAACAAATCCAAAACCTGCTCTGGCGCGATGCCGTCTCCGGCGCACACCGCTTCCATCGCCGCCAGCGTGCGCCCCCCGCTAAACACACCCAACCGCCAAAACAATGTGCGCTCCGGCGGCGACAACAAATCAAAACTCCAATCAATCAACGCGCGCAGCGTTTGCTGGCGCGGCAAAACGGTCCGCTGCCCGCTGGTCAACAACGTGAACCGATCGCGCAGCCGCGCCGCCAATTCTTCGGGCGACAACACATTGACCCGCGCGGCGGCGAGCTCCAATGCCAGCGGAATGCCGTCGAGCCGCTGACAGATTTTCACGACGGGGAACGCGTTCTGGTCCGTCAACCCAAAGTCCGGTTTGACGACGCGCGCGCGTTCCACGAACAAGCGAATCGCTTCATACGACATGAGTAGTTCCGTGAGCGTGGTCGAATTGGCATCCGGTACTGCCAGCGTCGGCACGTTCCACACTTGCTCGCCTGTCAGGCGCAGCGCCTCGCGGCTCGTCGCCAAAATTTTCACGCCGGCGCAGGCGCTCAGGATTTTTTCTGCCAGTTCCGCGCACGCGCCGATGACGTGTTCGCAGTTGTCCAAAATCAACAGCAGTTTGCGCGCGCCGAGCCAGTCCACCAAAGTTTCCGTCAACGTACGCTCCGGCTGTTCGTGTACGCCCAACGCTTTCGCCAGCGCGGACGGCGCCTGCGTCGCATCGTTTAGGGCGGCCAGTTCAACCCACCACACCCCATCGTGAAAGGCGTCAATCAAGTCGGTGCCGGCTTGCACCGCCAGGCGCGTTTTGCCGCTGCCGCCCGCGCCCGTCAACGTGACCAAGCGCGCGCGCTGAATCGTTTCTTTGCGCGTAACCATTTCGCGTTGGCGTCCCACAAAGCTGCTCAGCGGCATCGCCAAATTCGTGATGCGCGCCGCCGTCGCCGCGCCCGCGGGCGCGGATTGGGTGATCCAATCTGCCAGCGCGGTCGTCTCTGCCATCGGCGCGACGTCCAATTCCTCACGCAACGCGCGCACGCATTGCGTGTAGGCGTTAAATGCCGCTTGCCGGTCGCCTTGCGCGATATGACAAAACATAAGGTGCTGAAAGGCGCGTTCGTTCGCGGGATCCATCGTGAGCACCCGCTGCGCCACGTGAATCGCTGGGGTATATTCGCTGGACGCGCGCAGCTGCTGCACCCACAACAAAAGCAAATCGAGGTGCTGGATGCGATATTGCTCGCGCAGGGGCGGAATCCAATCTTCGTAAAATTCCGTGAGCAGTTCGCCGCGGTACAAGTCACATTGCGCGTGCAACTCTTCCGATGAAACGTGATGCCCCAGAACTATAGCTTCTCGATGCGCGCGTTCCAATTGGTGGACATCCACCCACAGCGCGAACTGCGGGTTGAGTTGCAGCGTCGTGCGGTCCGTTACAACAATTTCGGGGTGCACGTGTTTGCGCAGCACGCCCAACGCCGTGCGCAGCGAAGTGCGCGCGAGCTCATCCGACGCCTCGCCCCACAACAGCGCGGCGAGCTGCTCGCGCGAGTGCGCTTGCGGATGTAACACCAAATACGCCAGCAGCGCCTCGACTTTGCGGCGTGGCAGACGAACCTGTTTGTTACCCTGCTGCAAAAGAAAAGTACCGAGGAGATAGAGTTGCACGGGTCTTTCGCTCGGGGAGAAACCAAACCGGACACAATCGAACGAGTCTGGTGATTACTCACAAATGTTCAGAGGCAGTGGCAATGCAAGCGCATTGCATACTGCCGTAGGGCGACGCGCAGTCCAACTGCGCTTTAACAATCTGTAGGTAATCACCAGAACGAGTGCATCTTACGTCCGCTCAGTCAGCACGTCAAAAGTTTTTGCCCGGGTGATCCACGAAGGACACAAAGGACACCAAGGTTTCTTCGTGTTGCTTCGTGTCCTTCGTGGATCACAACGTTGGTCGGAAAACCCTTTGGGTCTTTAGAGTGTCTTGACAAAATCGCTTTGACACAATTTTGATATTTGGAGGGGCAAATGTCCCGTCTTTCTGAGTGCAACTATCCGTATCGCATCGCGCGCGTCGAGCATACACTGTGGGCGTATGGACTGTCATGGCAGCGGTAATGCCCTCTCCCCCAGCGACGGCGAAATCATCCTCGTCGGTAATCACAACGTCGGCAAGTCGGTGCTGTTTGGCTGGCTCACCGGCACGTATGTGACCGTTGCCAATTACCCCGGCACCACCGTCGAAATTACGCGCGGGATTGCCAAACGCGACAGCCACCGCACAGTCGTGGACACGCCCGGCGTCAATTCCCTACAGCCCCTTTCCGACGACGAACGCGTCACACGCGATGTTTTGCTCAATGCGACACCTTCGGCGGTCGTGCAGGTCGCCGATGCAAAAAATTTGCGCCGCGCGTTGTTGATCACGTCGCAACTGGCGGACCTCCAAGTGCCGCTCGTTCTCGTGCTCAACATGACGGACGAAGCACACGCGCGGCGCATCGTCGTGGACGCGGACAAGTTAGCGGCGCGGTTGGGCGTGCGCGTGATTTCTACAGCGGCGACCAAACGGCAAGGTCTCGACGCGCTGGTTCGCGCGCTCGATGCGCCGCAGCAGATTCAGCCGCTCGTAACCTTTGACGACGAAATCGAACGCGCGCTGGACGAATTGCAAGAAAAATTGCGCGGCGTGTGTTTGCGCCCGCGCGGCGTGGCGTTGAATTTCTTGAACGGCGATCCCGCGTCTGACGAATTTGTTCAGGTGCGCGTAGATGCGAAAGCGTACGTCGAGTTCTGCCGCGTGCGCGAACAGTTGCAGCAGCGCGCCGCCGTCCCGCTTTCGACGCGGATGCAAAAGGCGCGCGCTAAATGGATTGACGAAACCCTGCGCGGAGTGTACGCCACGGACGCGCCTTCCGGCTCACCCGAGCCGTTCGCGAGCAAATTGGGACGTTGGGCGGTGCACCCGGTATGGGGCGTTCCGATTTTGCTCCTCGTCATGTTCGCGGTGTATGAATTCGTCGGCGTATTCGGCGCGGGGACGTTGGTCGGATTCATCGAGAAAACACTTTTTGGCGAATACATCAATCCCTTCGCCACGGCGCTCGTCACGACACTCATTCCTTTTCAACGGGTGCGGGATTTTCTCGTGGGACCATACGGCGTTCTCACCGTCGCGCTCACGTACGGCTTTGCCATTATCCTGCCCATCGTGTTTACCTTTTTCATCGCGTTCGGCATTTTAGAAGATTCGGGTTATTTGCCGCGTCTCGCCGTGATGGCGCATCGCTTGTTCCGCGCGATGGGTTTGAACGGCAAAGCCGTTTTACCGATGGTGCTCGGTCTCGGCTGTGACACGATGGCGACGATGACCACGCGCACGCTCGAAACGAAAAAAGATCGCATCCTTGTCACCCTGCTGCTCGCGCTTGGCGTACCCTGTTCCGCGCAGTTGGGTGTCGTGCTCGGCATGTTGGCGGGGATGGACCTTGCCGCGACCTTGGTGTGGTCCGGCGTCGTCGCGGGCGTTTTGCTCGCGGTCGGGTGGCTTGCCGCGCGCGTGATTCCCGGCGACACCTCCGAATTTGTGATCGAAATCCCGCCGCTGCGCATGCCGCAAGTTTCGCACATTTTCATCAAAACGCTCGCGCGTTTGGAATGGTACTTGCGCGAAGTTTTGCCGCTCTTTATTTTGGGCACGGTGATGCTATTTGCGCTGGACGTGACCGGCGCGCTGGCTTGGATTCAGCAAGCCACGCAGCCGTTAATCGTCCAGTGGCTCGGCTTGCCCGTCGAGGCGACCAACGCGTTCCTCGTCGGCTTTTTGCGACGCGATTACGGCGCGGCAGGTTTTTTCCAAATGGCGCAAGACGGTTTGCTCACGCGCGAACAAATCATCGTCGCGCTGGTGACGATCACCTTGTTCGTGCCGTGCATCGCCAACTTTTTCGTGATGGTCAAAGAGCGCGGCGTCAAAACCGCGTTGGCGATAACGGCGTTCATCATTCCGTTCGCGTTTCTCGTCGGCGGCGTGCTGAACGCGGTCATCCGCTGGTTGGGCTGATTTCCTTTTATGATTCGCTGCGCGTTATGCGGTTTTGAATACGAACCTGCGCCGTCGTGTCCGACGTCCTGCCCGCTCAACGGCAATTGTCATTTTGTTTGCTGCCCGCGCTGCGGCTATCAAAACATTGACGCGGCGCAATCGTCGTCCGTGAAATTCGTAAATGATGTTGGGAACGTCATTTCGAATCCTTCAATCCTTCGGGATAAACTCCGTGAGAAATCTGACGAACGAGATTCCTCGCGGAGTTTATCCCGAAGAATCGAGGGATGACACTTGACAACTATGTGGAGCATAAAACCGCCCGCGAAAACCAATACGCCGCCTGACGCCAAACCGTTTACCTTGGCCGACCTCGCCGCAGGACAGCGCGCGGAAATTGCCTGTTTGGAATGCCCCCACGCCGCGAGTTGCGAACGTTTGATGGCGTACGGTTTGGTGCAAGGACAATCCGTTTTGCTCGTCCAAAAACTCCCCGCGTTCGTGATTCGGATAGACGAAACCGAACTGGCGCTCGACGAATTTGTCGCGCGCTGCATTCATCTCACGCAACCCCGCGCCTGAATTGTAGGGCGATGGCTTGTCCTCGCCCCTGAATTGTAGGGGCGATGGCTTGTCCTCGCCCCATCCTTGTCTCGCCCCATCCTTCTCCGCGTCCCATCCGCGCCCAGCACCCCCGCAGTACAAGAATCCCATTTTCGGCGCGCAATTTGCGGCGTACCATACGTCAATATAGAAAAGCCCCGTTCATAAAATGGAATTTTACGTCTAAAGAAAAGTGGGAATCGCACAGCGATTAATGCAATAGCATTTCACCCTTTTTCAGCCCGTGAATTCAATTCACTGAAAGGCATTCTCATGGAACAGGTCATCACTCTACAAGCCGTCTCGAAAACCTTTGACACCCCCGCAGGTCCGCTCGAAATTCTCAAAGGCGTTTCGCTGAACGTCGGACGCGGCGAATTTGTCGCCATCGTCGGTCCGAGCGGTTCAGGCAAGTCTACGCTCATCAACATGGTCACCGGCATTGATCGCCCGACCCGCGGTACGATACGCGTCGCGGGCGCGGAATTGCACGCGCTGAATGAAAACGAAATTGCGCGTTGGCGCGGCAGAAACGTCGGCGTGATCTTTCAATTTTTCCAACTCTTGCCCATGCTCACCATCGTCGAAAATGTCATGCTGCCGATGGATTTTTGTCACACTTATCCGGCGAGCGAACGCCACGGACGCGCGATGCACTTGCTGGAACAAATCGGTATGGCGGATCAGGCGCACAAGTTGCCGAGCGCGGTCAGCGGCGGGCAGCAGCAGCGCGCGGCGATTGCGCGCGCGATGGCGAATGATCCGGCATTGCTGGTCGCGGATGAGCCGACAGGCAACTTGGACAGCAAAACGGCGGACGCGGTCTTTGCCATGTTTGGCGCGTTGGTGCAGCAAGGCAAAACGCTGGTAATGGTTACACACGACCGCGAGCTCGCGACGCGGATCCCGCGCGTGGTGCGCGTTCACGACGGGCTGATTGTGAGCGACGAATCGAACGGAGCCGCATAATGCTTGACGTACCGAAGAATGGAATTCATCGGCAAAAAAAAGAAAAAAAAGAACCAAAGAATGAAAAAAACTACGTGGGCAGGAATTCAAATGCGTTTACCCTTTGACGCGCTGCGGACCCTTCATCGAAAAAATCTGCGCGACCTCTGGAACAATCGCGCGCGCACGCTGCTCGTCGCGCTGAGCATTGCCATCGGCGTGCTGGGCGTCGGCATGATCGTCGCGACGTGGAACGTCCTCAATGTGGATTTATACAAACGCTACGCGGCAATTCATCCCGCGCATTTGGAAATCGAAGTGCTCGGCGCGGTCCAACCAAGCGACGTCGAAAAATTGCGCGACCTCCCCGGCGTCACAGCTTCACAGGGGCGCATTGTGTTTACGACGCGTTATCGTCACACGCGCGGCGAGACGTCGGCGCTGACCGACCCGTGGCAGCCGCTCCAACTCATCACGATTCCCGAACCCGAAACGCAAAGCGTCAACCAAATCGCGTTGGTGCAAGGCGCGTGGTTCGCGCAAACCGACGAGCTGCTGGTCGAACGCGCGTCGCTGTCCGAAATGGGCGCGGCGGTGGGCGAGCCGCTGGTGGTGGACGCCTTTGGCAATGGAATCGTGTTGAACATTGCGGGCACGGTGCATCAACAGGATGATGTCGTCGCGGCAGTGCGCGGCAGTCCCGTCGCGTTAGTGGACGAAAATACGATGCGCCGCGTGCGCGGCACGGCCGCCATCAACATTATTTATTTGACCGTGCAGGATTTGAATCAACGCCCGGCGATTGCCGACGCGGCGCGCAAACAATTGGAAGCGCGCGGGTTCACGGTCGCGCGCATCACGCAGCGCGATCCGAACGTGCATCCCGCGCAGGATGTCTTGAATGTGTTGTTCGTCGTAATGGGTGTGCTCGGCGTGCTGGCGCTGCTGATGAGCAGCTTTCTCGTGACGAATACGATTAGCGCGCTGGTCACGCAGCAAATCAAACAAATCGGCGTAATGAAAGCATTGGGCGCGGACACGCGACTCGTCGCCGTGTCGTACGGCGAAATTGTTTTGGCGTACGGGTTGGTCGGGACCGTGCTCGCCGTTCCGTTCGCGGAACGCTTGGGCTATCGCCTTGCCGAATTTTTGGCGACGCAAATCAACGTGGATTTATTTCCGTATCGTCCCTCGCCGATTGCGTTTATCGTCATGATTGGCGTGGGCTTGGCGATTCCGTTAATTGCGGCAAGCAAACCGCTGCTGCAAGGCGCGCGTTTGACCGTGCGCGAAGCGATTGCCGATTACGGAATCGGCGGCGGCAGCGGCAACAACGCGCTCGCGCGGTTCGTCGCGCGCATTCGCAATCTGCCGCGCGTGTGGGCGCTCGCGCTGCGCAATGCCATGCGCGTGCCCGAACGGTTGGTGTTGACGCTCATTACGTTGATGTTGGGCGGTGCGATTTTGATTGCCGTTTTGTCCACCGACAGTTCGTTCGGTTTGACCGTGACGAATTTGATCGAAGGACAGTACGGCATGGATGCGATTCTGACGTTCGAGCAGCCGCAGCGTTTGCATCGCGTCACGCCGGTGCTGGAAGGTTTTCCCGACGTAACGCGTTCCGAGGCGTGGTATTTCGCGCAGGCGACCATGCAGCTGCCGCAAGGCAACCAAGTTCAGGTGACGATGAACGCGCTGCCTTCCGATACACAATTTTATTCTCCGCGTTTGCAGAGCGGGCGTTGGTTTCAAGCCAGCGATACGGATGCCATCGTCGTCAACCGGAAATGGGCGGAGCAAGAAGGCGTGCGTCTCGGCGATACGGTCAAGCTCGATCTCGGCGAGCGATATCCTGTAACGGATTGGCGCGTCGTGGGCATCGTGCAAGATTTGGTGCGCCAGCAAACGGGCGTGTTCATTCGCTATGAAAATTTGGAACGCATCGTCAAGGAAACAGATCGCACGCAAACGCTGTTGGTGCGCTACCCGCAGCACGATCTCGCATCCCAAGTCAAGTATACGCGCGCGTTGACGGACTATTTTAACGCGCGCGGCGTCGCGGTGTTTTCCACGCAGACGATGGGTAACTTGAAAAATCAAGTGACGAGCATGTATCGCATTCTCGTCATCTTTTTACTCGTGATGGCGGGGTTGATGGCGTTGGTCGGCGGCTTGGGCTTGATGGGCATGTTGAGCATCAACGTGCTGGAGCGCAGCAAAGAAATCGGCGTGATGCGCGCCATCGGCGCCGACACGCCCGCGCTGCTGCAAATTTTTTGGGGCGAGAGCATCGTGATTGCGCTGACCAGTTTCGCGCTCGCGCTCGCGCTGAGCGTGCCGCTTTCGATCTTTATGACGCGTTTGGTCGGGCGCGCCTTTATCAAAACGCCGTTGGACTTTGCGTACGCCTACAACGGCATTTTCTACTGGCTCGCGGTGGTTGTCGTCATCGGCACGCTCGCCAGCATCATCCCCGCGCTGAACGCGGCGCGCTTGAGCGTGAGGGAATGTTTGAATTACGAATAGCGCGAGGATTTTTCGTTCGATGCGCGCCGATGCAGAATGGCAGCGAATGGAATTCGCCGACTGAAAAAAGGTGAAATCGCGCGGCGATTCATCGAATTGCGTGCGATTCATCGAATTGCCTGCAATTCGCAAAATCGCGAGCGATTCGGAATGCGGAGCATTTTACTTTTTTCGAGCCGTAAAATTCCATTTTACGGAAAGGGCGCGAATCAACGCGCCTATGCGCCAACAACGTTGTAAAAGGCGAAATGTTTTTGTAAAATGGTCGGCGTAGAGGAAACAAGGGATACGATTTTTCCAAAGGAACGAAGGATGAACGAACTCCGCGTAAAACTACCGACCCGTCTTGTCAATCAACTCCGCATTCGAGAAATTGACGAGCGGAAAATTCAGAGCGCCGTCATTGCCGCGTTATGGCAATTGACGTTCGAGCGTCCCAAGCCGCAGCAACGATCCGGCGAAAGTTTTTCGGATTATCTCGTTCGCGCAGCGCAAGAGGCGCGTGAAAATGCGCCGTTTATTGGAGACATGACGTGGAAAGAATGGATTGCTCTAACCGACGCGGAACAGGAAGCGTTATGGAATACATGGCACGAACAAGCAGGAGACGACCTCGATGAGATTGGGTGGAACGCTCAAGCGCGCCTCACGGACACTGCTCGACAAAAACGTCGCGCGAAAATTCCTGCGCGCGTTAGAGAAAAAAAGACTGCGTATCGCACTGGACGAAGGCGAACAAAGATCAACTATTGACATTTGATAAACCGTTGGCGACCCTATTTCAAGAGCAGCGCGAGAAAATTCAGGCGAGATTAGACGCGATGAAACGTGACCTTGAACCACCCTATGACGAAGCGAAATTGCCCAAAGTGAAATTGTTGGGCTGACCCGCGCGAGCCAAGACCGAGACTGTCGTAAAAGTGGTCAGCGACAAGCCTGTTACGCCTAGCATAGCGGACAAGCGACCTATCATTAGAGAACGACCCGCCGCGTACCACGCGCTCGCCCTCTGCACTTACATCTTCACGTCCATCATCGCTATAAGGATACGATTGATACAACGTGCTTGTCCAATCCCACACATTGCCCGTTTGGTCGGATGTTCCAAAAGAACTCGACGCCACCGCGTCATACGCGCCGACCGGCGACGGCTTTAACACACGCCCTTCAATCGAATTTGTTTTCGATACATCCCACTCGTCACCCCACGCGTAAACGCGCGCTTCGCTCCCGCGCGCGGCGGCTTCCCATTCCGCTTCGGTCGGCAAGCGATACTGTTTGCCCGTCACCTCCGTAAGCCATGCGCAATAGGCGCGCGCTTCAAACCATGTAATGCCAACGGCGGGCTGGGAGGGATTGTTGAATTGCGCGTCGTTCCAGTATTGCGGATGTTCGCGCGATTTTTGGTTGAGTTGCGATGACAATTCGCGTCTCAATTCTTCTTCGCTCAGACCCGCGATATACTCGTAGGTGTCCAATTGTTCGGGCGAAAAACTCCCCGTGCGTTCCAATCGCTCTTTCCAATCGGAATTGTTTTGCGTGAATCGCCACACTTGCATGTATGCTTCAAACTGCCCACCTGCCACGTCTTCGCCTTTTAGCCAGCGCCGCGCCAAATCCGTCTCCCAATATCGAACGCGAGTTCATCATCCTCCGCGCTGCCCATCACATATTCGCCCGCAGGCACATCCACCATCTGCGGCGCAATGACTTGCGCACCGCTAATCGTCTGCGGCGCAAAACGCGGGTCGCCAATGTGTCCGAGCGCATAGCCCGCTTGCAGACGCGCGCGTAAATGGATTTCGGGATTATTCAAGTCGGCGACCAAGTCCGCGCGCACGCGTTCCGTCACCGCCGTAGGTTTTTCAATACCGCTTTCGTCCAGACAGCGCGCCGCGAGCGCGGGATAGTGCGGACGAATGGTCTCGATGAAACGCGCGGGGTCACGCGCCAAACCGCACGCGAGAATGGTCGTCACTTCCCAGCCCGTCGCGGGCGGTTCGGGCAGCGCGTCCCATTCGCCCACGTCGGACGGCGGCATTTCGGATGCCAGGCGTTTCGCTTGCCACAACGCGGACAAACTTGTCCCGAGCGCAGTCGAGGGATCCTCGCCTGCGTCAAAGCGTTTCAAGAGTTCGAGCGCGGCGAAATATTCTTGCAAGAGGTGATGATAAAAACGAACGTCCGGCTCGACCGATGAATCGAGCAGCGTCGCCGCCCGCGCGAAACGAAACAGTTCAAGTGGTTTGACGTTCACTTCATCGCCGTTGAGTTCGACGGATGTGGGCATAAGCTCCCGCGCGATTTTGACCTTCAGCGTTGTGCTTTCGCCTTGTGCTTGCATCGCATACGCCAACTGCGCCAGCGCGCGCGTTTGCGTATCACGGTGCAGCCACCCGCGATGCGCCAGACGCTCTTCGCGCGCAAACAATTCGCCGACAAACCATTCCATCAAGCGCCCGCGATTCGCCATGTCGCGTTGATTGGATTGATACGCCGCCACGAGCAGCGACAGGTTGAACGGATTGCGCGCCATTTCACGCAAACGTGTTTTCGGGTCGTCCAACAGCGCGTGCAAACCTTCGGCGCGGTTGCGCTGCAAATAATCTGCGACGCGCGCATCGTCGAGCGGCTCTACGCGCACGCGCGGCAGATCGAGTTGGCGGTCGTAATCGCGTTCGCGTCCCGTAAACACGATTTGGTTCGCGCCCGCGCAGTCCTGCGTAAACTCACGCCACGCTTTCAAGCGTTCGTCGCGGTCGTCGCGGGGCAGTTCGTTGATACCGTCCGCCAGCAGCAGCACGCGTCCCGCTGCCAGCGCGTCGGCAAAATCCGCACCGGTGCGGCGTTCCCATTCCGCGCGCAAAAACTCGAACGGCTCGCGGTTACTTTGTTGGCTCAGCCGCACCAAGAGCGGCACGCGCCCATCGCCGCCCGCGAGCAAATGCCGCGCTTGCTCGAACGCGATTTTTTGCAGCGTCGTCGTCTTGCCCGCGCCGGGCTCGCCCAAAATCACGAACGCCGCATGTCTCGCCAGCGCGTCCGTAATGTCGTCGAGCGGCTCGTACGTAATCTGCGCCACGGCGTCGGTGCCTTCGCGCGGCACGCGAAATTCGCTGAACGCCACCGGCAGATCGAGCGCTTCGACGCTGCGTTTCACGTCCATGCGCGCGGCGAGCGGAATGAACTTGGTCGCCCAGATTTGGTATTCGCGCCGCACGGTCAGCGAAAGCAAATACGCGCGTTCGTTGCGATGCTGTCCAAGTTGGAGCGCCGCGCCCGCTTGGAACGTCAGCGTTTCTTCATCCAATTCCGCGCGGAGTTCACCTTGCGCGCCGGACGGTAGAAAGATCGCGCCGGCTTGCAAAAACGCGAGCACCTTATCAATCAGACGTTCGACGTCTTGACTCGTAAAGCCATAGTTGATCGTGCGTTTGTCGCCGCCGACAAAGTCCGCGCACGCGACGCGCCCGCTCACGACGGTGCGCGTCACGCGCGCGGGCGCGCCGCGCGCCCGCGTAACTTTACGTTTTGGTTTTGCGATTTTCTTTTTGGGGGAAAGTTGGTGTGAGGGCATAGGCGTTACCAATCAAAAGTTGCCCATGGAACGAATTCAACGGCTTCACAAAGCATCGAGAGAAACAAAGAACAAACAGACAGTCCCAAGACGAAATGGGGTTACCCGCCGAATACTTTGATTGCCAATTCCGCGAGCGCGCCCAACGCCGCGCCCAATTCGACGGCGGATTTTACGCTCCCGCCGATTTTGTTCATCGTTTCTTGCGCCTCGCCGAGTGTTTCATTGATGCGCGCGGGCAGCGGTTTCGGTTTTTGCACCTCTTGAATGACTTCAACCACGTCACCTTCGACCGCTTCGATGCGCCGCGCTTGGGACGCGGAGAGTTCAGGCGATTGTTTGAGCATAGCGATTTCGCTTTGCACTTGCTGGAGTTGCTCGATGAATTCGCGCGGGGTGGAAACATTCGCGATATTGAGGTTGCCGCCGGCATTGTATTGATTGCCGTGTATGATTTGGTCGCCCATGATGACATTGCCCTTGGCGTTGATTTTGGCATTATCCTTCAGGATGACCTGATTCTTGGGCGCGGGTTGCGGGGATTTTTTCTTGTTCGAGGCAGCCATGCCATTCCTCTCCTTATTCCAGATACACCGCGACGGGCTTAACAGGGGAAGGGGCGTCAGCTTGCAAATTCACCCTGCGGCGTTTCGGATTGCCAGGAATTGTAACACGCGCGCAACAGCAGCGTCAATGCATCCTATCCGAAGATTGGTGCGCAACTCGTTGCGCCATCATCGGCAAAAGAAAGACCGCCAGAACAAAGAATGAAAAAACCTTCTTTGTGTGTTTTTCCCTTTCTTTTGCCGTCGTTTTCCAAACTACGGGTCAGTTTCACCCCATCCGCGTCTGATAATTCGGCGCTTCACGCGTAATTGTTACATCGTGCGGATGACTCTCGATCAAGCCCGCATTCGTGATGCGGCGCAAACGCGTTTTGGTGCGCAAATCCTTCAAGGTCGCCGCGCCCGCGCATCCCATCCTCGAACGCACTTACTTGGATTTTTGCTGTTCGTCCTCCAATCCCAATGTGTGACGCAATGCCTTGTCTGTCGCCTTCATCGGCAGCGTTCCGATTTTGCGGTCAATCGCAATCTCCAAAATCGTCGCCAAGTTATCCGTCATCACGACCGAATCAGCGAGCAATCCCGATTGCTTGCCTTCACTGCTATCCAGGGTCACAAGAACGCGGCTCGGATGGTTGGCACGGAAAACTTTACTTGTAATCATTGCCACAATGACTTGCGGAATTTCTGTTTGCAGATTTTCTGCTTGAACGATGAGCGCCGGGCGTGTCTTGGCGGTTCGCAGATCGGAGTTGGGAAACAGCACCAAGACAACATCACCGCGTTTATATGCTGGCTTTGACGGCGTCGTAGTTGTCATAGATACTCATCTCCGGGCTGTCCCAATCTTCCGCGAACAACGCCATCGCGGCGCGGAGTGCTGCCGCTTGCTCCTCCGTAATTCCACGCTCCCTTAGGTCAACCATCCCAGGTTCAAGAAACGTGACGATGACGTAGGTCTCATCCCGAACATTTGTGGGCTGCTCGATCAGTTCTATCTTTCCATGGCGATAGATACCCTGAATACTCAATAACATCAAGTCCTCCCCTTACTGCGGGCGATTTCTGTTTTTTCCTGCACACGATTCTATCACGCGCGCAACAGCAACGTCAATTGCGCCATCATCGGCAAAAGAAAGACCGCCAGAACAAAGAATGAAAAAACTTCTTTGTGTATTTTCCCCTTTCTTTTGCCGTCGTTTTCCAAACTACGGGTCAATCTCACCCCATCCGCGTCTGATAATTCGGCGCTTCACGCGTAATTGTTACATCGTGCGGATGACTCTCGATCAAGCCCGCATTCGTGATGCGGCGCAAGCGCGTTTTCGTGTGCAAATCTTTCAAGGTTGCCGCGCCCGCGTAACCCATCCCCGAACGCAAACCCCCGACCCTAATGCAAATTCCATTGGGGATGTAGGATTTCTGCTGAACTTCTCACAAAGATTAGAAATTTTCAAGAAATGTCTTGACAGATTCCCAATCTAGTATCAATACCTTCGCCAAAATCACTTTTCCCCGCTCGCAGCGGATGCGAATGAACGCCGATGCAGTTCATCGGAGCATTCGAGTAATCCGCAAAAACAGGGCGGGATTACTCGGATGGAGTTCAGCGGATGAAATACATCCGAGCAATCCCTCGCGAGCAAGAGGGGATTGGCGAAGACTTCGCGTTACTACGAGACTTCGCAGGACACGGAAGATGACTATCGTTCAGGAAAACCACCAATTTGCTGAACAAAGTTCGGAATACGTTCGTAGAAGCAGACCAACGTTCATCATTTTTTGAAAGTCTCGTAGTAGTGTTAGGAATCCGCTCTAAAACCTATGCTCGGCGTTAATTCTATTGCACTTCACGCGCGTTTGCAATGCATTTTTTGTACGGCGAATGCCGAACCGTAACACGTCAAACCGATGGAGTTCGGCTGACAAGAGCAACCAAACTCTCGGACGCTTGAACGGCGCAAGAGTTTTTTATTTTATTGCAGGGATTGTAACACAAGTGAACAGACGCTTCACGCAGAGCGTAATGTTGTCTATAGACAACAAGCCCCTGCATATCCGCGCACAAATAAAGCAGGCGACCTGTCGGTCGCCTGCTTTATTATGCTGGAGAACCAAGCTGTTGCAGCGTGCCTACACCATCAGGAAAATGCAGTTCAAAGAATTCGCCGATTTGTTTGAACTCCCAATCTTGGGGTGTTTCCAGGATTGGACTCGGTTCTGGAACAGGCAGGTTGTGCCGACGCAAATGCTCGATGGTCATTTCTGTTACTTGTCGTAAATTTTCGCGCGCTGCTTGTGCTGTTTCGCCATCGCTAAAGCAGTTTTTCAATTCTGGATGGTAGGCAAGATAGTAGAGTTCGTCACCCTCTTTTACAAGCTTGATTATGGTTGTGTATTCCATAGGTTCATCACCTTACTTTCGCTTTTCAATTTCTTGAAGCTGCTGGATCAAGCGGAGAGCGGAGCGCACATACGGCGCCTTGACTGTTCGATGCCGCGGCACAAAGGCGAACAATTCGGGATGGCGCGGATGCCAGTACTTGCGATGATTGGTTCGTTCGGTAAACTCAAAACCAAAACCTAGAGCGGATTCCAGTCTGATTGGTGGGCAGACCTTTCGGGTTTTCGGAAACCCGAAAGGTCTTTTGCCCACATACGAATTAGGAATCCGCTCTAAATAGAGTGTTTCAAGATCACGTTCCTTCCAGCCATTGAGACTTTGCGACATGCGTTGGAAGAGTTTTTCGCCTTCGTCTATAAGGATTATACCTGCGATTGGTCCGCATTGGCAATCTGAATGAGATCGACAGGAATATGGGCGGGTAATTCCGTGCCGTCAATTTCAATCGTGAATTCATAACTGCCAAAATGCGGAAACACAACATTCATTAACGGCAGCAGTTGATTGACGACAAGCGGATCGGGACCATCAAAATTGGGAATCTCCATCGTCCCACTAATTTCGATAACTTCGGTGCCATCTAGATCATGAAGCGAAATTCGGACATGCCTCTGTCCCGCCTCTGATGGCTCGAAGGCGATTTGAAAAACAACCTGCATTTGTGGGTGAATGACAGGAACCGCAGTTGCTCTAATCTGCGAAAAAATGCCCATTATGTTCAGTTTGCCATTGCCAGTGATATTTACATAGTCGGCGATGGCAGCAATTCGCAGCTGCATGGATAGACCCCTTTCCGCGTGGTTCGCTCATCCGATTCAAAAACGACATCCCGCGTTGACGCTTGACCGACGCGGGATGATAGAACACAACGTCATCGCACAAGTCGGTCACACACCTTGCACCAATCCCCGAACATTGCGAGTGTCGTGGGAATTTTTTCCTTGTCAGGATTCTATCACGCGCGCGAAACGTGCGTCAATGCAACAGATAAATCAATCGGTGAGCAAACGACAACCCCGTTCACCTTCAACTGATGATCAGGCTTTAACCATCACAGCAAACCAAACCCGCATACCGTCCGCGCTTGATAATTCGGCGCTTTACGCGTAATCGTCACATCATGCGGATGGCTCTCGATCAAACCCGCGTTGGTGATGCGACGCAGACGCGTTTTCATGCGCGAGCGCGCTTTACGGCGACATCCAATTTTCTTGCGCCAACTCCGGCGCCGCTTGGAAATCGCGATCCGTGGTGAGCAATATCAAGTTGTGACGCAAAGCAAGCGTTGCAATCAACGCGTCTATCGTTGCCAGTTGGCGTCCCCGTTTTCGTAACGTAATTTGGAGGTCTGCGGCAGATACCGCATCTGTTTCATCGGGAGTGTAGAGCGGATTCCTAATTCGTATGTGGGCAAAAGACCTTTCGGGTTTCCGAAAACCCGAAAGGTCTGCCCACCAATCAGACTGGAATCCGCTCTAATGAGTAAATAGCGCGCGCAGTCTGTCCCACTCGGCGCGATTTACCACCGCACGCGGAGCCATACCGACGCCAAAGAGCGTTTCCGTTATTACCGGAACGCAGAGACCAAAATTGTCGCCCTGTTTCAGCTGTTCGAATACGCGCACGCGCAAGGGGTGCCCCGGCGTAAGCAGCGGCGAAACGTGATTCGTGTCAAGCAAGTATTTGCTCATGCGCGCCTACCCGCGCCCTTCGGCGATATCGTCTTCGCGCGTGATTCGCTTCAGTTCCTCTTCGCTTGCCTCCCATTCATGACGCCATTGTTCCAAATCAAAATCACTTGGTTCGGGTGGCATGTCTTTCAACACTTGAGCAACCAAGGCAGTGGCGGGATGAATGGATTGTGGCTCAGGCGGAAGCGCTTTGATTTTGGCAACCACTTGTTCCGGTGTTGGAAACGTTTCCTTCAGCAGAGCGTTATCCAAAAGAGTCACGGCATATGCTTCAGGCGAGAGCGCATGAGCCAATGCCGCATTCTTATTTTATCGTCTATGGGATTTCGAGTCTATCTTGGGCGTGGGTATCTTCTGAAATACTCATACGGATTGCGGCGACAAGGCGGCTAACTGCTGGCGCAAAGTCGCAATCTCGCGACGCAGCATCTCGTTTTCCGAAGCAACCTCTTGGATGCGTTTTGTCAGCGTCGTCAACTGCGCCAGCGCCGCGTCAACTTGCACGTGGAGCGTTGCCAAAGTTTTCTCGGCGGCGGTTATGCCCAAGGTTTTACTTTCGGCAGCATCTTGCAGCGTATACCATTCTTCCAACTGTGCCTGTTCTTTGGTTGTGAGTGATTCGCCGCGCGTTGCTCTTGCATGCAATCGCTTGGCTTGTTCCGCTGTAATCATGACTGGTCACACCTTTCCTTGCGGTTAATCGTTTTTCT
Source organism: Chloroflexota bacterium (assembly GCA_016209205.1). Taxonomy (GTDB): domain Bacteria; phylum Chloroflexota; class Anaerolineae; order UBA4142; family SHND01; genus SHND01. The sequence continues at coordinate 6,252 of JACQWQ010000061.1, read as the reverse complement.
ATTTCTCGAACACGATTTTAGCACGCGCGCAATAGCACCGTCAATGTCAGGTACGCTAATCTGTGTGGTAACAATCACCCTCACCCCGTCCACGTCTGATAATTCGGCGCTTCCCGCGTAATCGTCACATCGTGCGGATGACTTTCAATCAAGCCCGCGTTGGTGATGCGGCGCAGACGCGTTTTCGTGTGCAAATCCGTTAAGGTTGCCGCGCCCGCGTAACCCATCCCCGAACGCAAACCGCCGACGAGTTGATAAACGTAAGCGTGCGCCGTGCCCCGCGACGCCCGCTCCATCCAAAAAGACCGCCTGCACATTCGCCGTCCGCCAATGCAGGTTGGTGCATTGGTCCGTCGTGAGCGCGGACGCGTCCGCGTTGATGACCCACCTTTTGTGAAAGCGCTTGCCTCCTCGATCCAAGACACGGACGGCTCAATAATTCTCCAGTCAAATTCGTGATAGAATGACGGTCGAGTAACCGAATGGTTCAACTAGCTGGTTGAACCAGCTTGATCGCCGCAAACCAAGCCAGAGGTAATTTATGAACGCACATAAATTTCGCCTCGTCCTCGTTTTACTGGGTTCGTTGTTCGTGTGGTTGGTCCCGCTGGCGCGGGCGCAAAGCGGCTTGACCATTGCGCCGACGCAGCTCACCTTGGCCGGTACGCATTGCTATGGCGAAACGCTGACGGCGCTGGTTCAGCCATTCCGTCCAGCCACCGCAGCCGCCGCTTTGCCCGATTGGATTTGCAGCCCGCCCGAAACGCGCACCGTATTGCTCCAAGCCACGCAGACCTTCACGCAAGTTAAATTCGTTCCCCTCGATCTGACGCGCGCAGATGGCGTTGCGATCATCCCCGCCGCGCAGGTTCGCCCGCAGTGGTTGACCGATACCATCAGCGCGAATCAACCCGTGACGGTACCGGTCACGCTGGACTTGCGCAGCGCGCCCGGCGGACAATTTACCGGCAATCTGCTGTTGAGTTATTACAACGGCAGTCAATCTATTCCCCTCAACGTTTCCGTCAAAGACCCGTGGCTCGCGCCGTTCGCCGTCTTGCTGCTTGGCATTTTGCTCGGCGTGGGCGTCAGCGCGTATCGCACCAGCGGGAAACCACGCGACCAAGTGCGCGTGCGCGCTTCGCAACTCCGCGCGGCGGTGCAGGCGGACCAACAACTCGCGCCCGGTTTTGCCCAGGCGTTGACCGGCGCGCTCGCGCTGGTTGACATTGGGCTGCAAAGCGACAATGTAACAGAGGCGCAAACCGCGTTGACGCGCGCGGATACGATTTGGAAAAAATGGTCGGGGGCACGCGCGAATTGGTTAGCGCAGCTCGCGTATCAACAGGAAATCATGAAACGTTTCGCGGCGGGCGGAGATTTTGCCAACCTGAAAGGGTACACGCTCGCGCTCCAACGCGCCGTGCAAGACGTGGCAGACCACGCGCCGGATTTTGAGAATCCGAGCAAACTACGCGAGCGGCTCGACGCGTTGATTGCGCAGCTGAACAAATATCTGGAGCTCCAAGCCATCTACAACTATATGTGGAACTTGCACAAAAAGTTGACCGACGATCAAGTTCGTCAAGCGTGGCAAGCGAAATTGGAGCAGTGGCAAACGCGCCTCGCAACGCAGACGCTGGACAAACCGGACCAGGTATTGGAGGGCGAAATCAACCAAGGCCGCCAAACCCTCGACAAACTGTACGAGGATCAAGCGAAAGCGGCAGGTGAAAAAGCCGCGCCGCCGCCGGAACAGCCGGTTGTATTTTTGCAAGGCGCACCCGCACCGACGCGCGAAGCGGAAGCGGGTGCGGCGAACGATGCCGCGCGGCGTCTGCAAATTTTTACCATCGCCGGTTACGCGATTGCGGTCGCGCTGCTCGCGGGCATCGGCTTTAACGAGCTCTATATCACCAAAGCGACCTTCGGCGCGCAGCCGTGGACCGATTATTTCAGTTTGTTGGTGTGGGGCTTTGGCGCAGAGGCGACGCGTCAATCATTGACGAGTCTGCTGCAAAACTGGAATCTGCCCGGTGTGCCCGCGCAAGGAGGCGCGAATGGCTGAAACATTTTCGCACGGACACGCGCTCTTGATCGGCGTCGGCGACGATTTACCGGAAACGGTCGCGGACGCGCAAGCCATCGGCAGCGTGCTGACCGACAAAACGCGCGCCGCGTTCCCACAAGAGCAGGTCACGCTGTTGACGGAACAAGCCGCGACGCGCGACAAAATCCTCACCGCGCTGGGTGATTTCGTCACGCGCGTGAACGCGGATTCCGACGCGACGGCATTGATTTATTATTCGGGACACGGCGGCGAATTTGAACGAATGAATCAACCGACCGATTATTTTTTCGTGCCGTACGGTTACGCGCCAACCCAATATCAAACCACTTCGATTCGCGCCGCAGAATTTACGCAGCAGGTGGAAAGTATCACCGCGAAAAAATTGATCGTGGTTCTGGATTGCTGTCACGCGGCGGGGATGCCTGCCGCCAAAGCGGTGGGTGAAAAATTTGTCAAGGGCAACGTGCCCGTCACTCTGTTGCACGCGATGGAAAGCGGCAGCGGGCGCGTCGTCATTGCTTCTTCGCGCAACGACGAATCTTCGTACGGCGGCAATCCGAACAGTCTCTTTACCGCGTGCTTGCTCGAAGCCCTGTCCGGCAAAGCCGCGCGCGTCGCCGACGGCTACGTGCGCGTGCTCGACGTATTGAGTTATCTCTTTGCCCAAGTGCCATCGCGCGCCGCGCCCAAGCAGCAGCATCCGTTCGTCAACAAGATCACCGACCTGTCCGATAATTTCGCGTTGTGTTACTATGCCGCCGGAGCCAAAGAGGTGATCGGCGTGCCGGTACTTGCGCAAACGTACGCCGCGTATTCGGAATGGGAAACGACCAAGCTCGAAACCGAGCGTACGATGCTGATGCCCGCGTACACTTTGCGCGCCCAGAAAATCGCGTTTTTGGAAAGAGACCTGGTGATTCAAGCCGGGTCGGCGGTGAAATTCCAACTCGAACAAGAAATTCTTCAAGAACGCGCCGCATACGCCGAGATGGAAAAACGCCTGACGGAAATTGATCGTCTTTTGCAAGCGATGGGACATTGATACAGTGTTCGTTGCAAGGCAGTTGGACTGCCGTGAGTCCGACACGCCGTTTTGCAGTGCAACTGCAAAACAACACTTGATGGGACATTGATGCAGCCATGCTTTCTGCACAAGCTTTGATCGAACAAGCCGCGATTCTCAAAAAGAAACGCGCGCTGCTGGTCGAGAAAATCAAACAGCTCGCGCTCGACGAAGTAAAAATCGCGGCGGGCGGACAGAAATTCCAAATTCAACAAGAACTCGCGGACGCCAATCAAGAGCTCGGCAAGCTCGACCAACAGCTCACGGACATTGACGCGAATCGCATGTATCACGCGCTGCTCGAGATGGATTATTTCGACCAGTCCATTTCGTTTGACGCGTATTTCGCCGCGCAGCGCATTGCGGCATTTCTGATTCACGGTCCCAAAGATTATGGACAGGATTGGCTGCTGCGGCGGTTGATTGCCTTGATGCCGCGCGACCACGAATGGGAAAAGATCGAAATAGATTTGGGCAGCGCCGTCATTGCCAAAGAGGTGAGCGCGCTGTGGGACGATTTAGCCAGCCGCGTATATTCCACCCCCCCCTTTCCTACCCCCGCGCCCGCACAAATCGCGCAAGAAGCCGCCAAGTGGCTCGAAACGAAAACAGTCCTTTTGATCCTGCGCCAAATTGACGCGTGGGAACCGACCGAAGCGCAGGCGCTCGTCACGAATTTTTGGCAAGCGCTGGCTAAAGCGGCGCAGGATACGCTGAAACCGGGCAACACCCGTTTGGTCATGTTCTTGGTGGACTATCGCGATCTGGCGCAGACGTGGGGGTTGCCGCTCGTGGATGCGCCCGCACCCCAGGTCGAGCCGGGCATTCCGATTCGCTTGCAAGAAATCAAACCGTTCACGCCCGATGTCGTCAAGCCGTGGATTCACAATCATTTTGTCACGTACAGTGATTTGCTCAAGCCGCTGTTGGTGAACATGGAACAGACCGTCCAGGCAATCGTGGATGCGAGTCAAGGCGGCGCGCCCGATCAAGTCGCCAAAGCGATTTGTTTCCACTGCAAACACTTTTACAAGAAAGAGAGATGGTTGACCTTATGAGCAGCCAAGAACCCGATGCCCAACCGAAAGAAAAACTTGAATACACCGGCGAGGTGCAGCCGCCGCCCGGCGCGCGTGACAAACGCAAGCGACCTCTGGAACCGTATTTGCCTTCGGCGGAATTGAAAGAGGCGGTAAACCTCGCACTGCAACTCGAACGACCGCTGCTCATCAAAGGCGAACCGGGCAGCGGCAAAACGCGCTTGGCGCGCGCCGTCGCGTACGAGCTGGGCAAGCACGATGATTATTACGAAGCGTGGTACGTGAAATCCACCAGCCGCGCGCGCGACGGTTTGTACACGTACGACGCGGTGGGACGCTTGCGCGACGCGCAGCTCGCGGCGCATCAGCAGCTCGATGAAAAAGGACGCGCGCGCCTCCAGGACCCATGGAGTTATTTTCACGAGGGGCAATTGGGGCGCGCATTCCAACGCGACAAACGCTGCGTCGTTTTGATTGACGAGATTGACAAAGCCGACATTGATTTTCCGAACGACCTGCTTTTGGAGCTCGACGAGAAACGCTACATCGTCCAGGAGCTCGAAGGCATCGTGCCCGATGTGGAAAAGCGCGCGCTGCGCCCGCCGATTGTTTTTATCACGAGCAACGACGAAAAAGATTTGCCCGACGCGTTCTTGCGCCGCTGCCTGTTTTTCTATATCAAGTTTCCCGAACCGGACGACTTGCAAAAAATCGTGCGCGCGCATTTTCCAAAATCGCCGGAAGAATTGGTCGCCGCCGCGATAGAGCGTTTCATGGAATTGCGCGCGGAAATGGAAAAGGGACGCGCGACGAAAAAGGTTACGACGAGCGAACTGCTGGATTGGTTTCGCTTGTTGGACAATTACAAAGGGGATGACGTGCTGAGCAAGATTCGGCAAGATTTGTTGTACCCCGGCGTCTTGCTCAAGAGTTGGGACGACTATCGCACCTATCCGGCAAAGCTGCACCGCGAGCCGCCGCCGCCGCCGCCGCCGCAATAAATTGTCATTTCGAACGGAGTGAGAAATCTCGGTTTTGCCAAGAGAGATTTCTCGCATCCGCTCGAAATGACAGCTGAACAATTGATGGAAACCGACCTGCCGCTCCTTGATTTATTCGACCGCTTGCGCAATGCGGACTTGCCGCTCGGCATTGACGAGTACCGCACGCTGCTGCGCGCGTTGCAGTTGGGCTTTGGCACGCGCGATGAAAAGGAACTGCGGCGCGTGTGCAAAATTCTGTGGGTGAAATCGCCCGCCGACGAAGCCATCTTTGATTATCACTTTGACCGTCTCCTCAAAGAATGGGAACCCGCGCGACGCGTCGCAGAAACAACGGTCGAAACGACCGCGATGCAAGAGCCGGAAACAACGCAACCGCGCGCGGACCGGCAGCGTGACGCGGGACAATTAAAAGCAGAGCCGCAAGTCACTACACCACCGCCGCGTGAACAAGTGACCGCGCCAGGCGATGCCGGCAGCGGCGCGCAGCCCATTCAAGAACAAGACCCCGAAAAAATGCGCGAGCTGCACGCGGCGCTGCAAGCGCGCGAAATCCCGCTTAAACGCTTTGTATTGGCGGGCGAATACTTTCCCGTCACCGCGCGCGAAATGAAACAGAACTGGCGCTATTTGCGCCGCATGGTGCGCGAAGGTCCGGCGACGGAATTGGATGTCGAACTCACGGTGAAAAAAATCGGACGCGACGGCGTGCTGCTCGAACCTGTTTTGCTTCCCGAACGCATCAACCGCACCGAATTGTTGTTGTTGATAGACCAGGGCGGCTCGATGGTGCCGTTTCACGCGTTAGCGCGGCGATTGGTCGAAACGGCAGTCGGCGGCGGGCGGCTCGGACGCGCAGGCGTGTATTATTTTCACAATGTGCCGCTGCGGCATCTTTATCTCAACTCGACGCTTTCGGAAGCGCGCGCGGTGCAACAAGTGATTCATCCATTGCGGCGCGAGCGTACCGTCGTCATGTTCTTTAGCGATGCCGGAGCCGCGCGCGGTGGGCTGAACCCGGAACGCATTGAGCAAACAAAAAATTTTCTCCACGCGCTCGAAGCGAACGTGCGCCGC
>JACQWQ010000090.1 GCA_016209205.1 Chloroflexota bacterium | reverse complement strand
GGCGACGCGGGTGATTTCACCGCGACGATGAACAAAGGCGCCACCATCATCGTCGGCGGAAACGTCGGCGACGAATGCGGCACGTATCATCTCGCGGGCGATTTTATCGTCGCCGGCAACGCCGGTTTGAATTTCGGCAACTATTTGATTCGCGGCACGCTGTATCTCGGCGGCGAAATGCGCTCGCACGGACACAACACGCTGATGGAGCCAGTGACCGAAGCGGACACGCTCAAACTCTTGCACTATTTCGAGCAGTACGATATTGACGCCGACCCGCGTCGTTTCAAGAAATTCGTCGCGAAATCGCAGAAACCGTTTTACGAGTAAAAGGTGACGGGTGACGAGTGACGGGTGACGGGGTAAGTAATTCCCCCGTCACCCGTCACCCGCCACTTTCCCCGAGGTGTTCTATGGCAGTCATTGGAGCTTTTTGTGTGAGTGTCATGAAAGGCGCGTGCGTGAATGCACAGTATCCCGGCAAATGCGCGACATGCGTCGAGGTCTGTCCGTACGATGTGTATGAAATTGATGCGGCTGGACGGGTACAAGTCCAAAATTTTAACGCGTGTGTGGGCTGCCGCATCTGCGCGGAATTTTGTCCGGGCAACGCGATTCGCATCAACAGCGCGGAACCCGAAGCCATCACCCGCGCGCTGTGGACTTTTCCAACCGTCGAAGAAATTCACTACAAGGCGCTCACGGGACAATACCTGCTGCGCGGTTTTGGCACGATGGGCCCGCTGCCGCATTTTGATTCCATCGTCGTCGTCCCATCGCAACTCGCGTCGCCCGCGCCGCGCGACAAATATCGCGAAGAGTGCAAGATGGACGTGGTGATTGGCGCGGATACGTGCGAAAAACCGCTGCACCTGAAATATCCGATTGTCTTTCCCGCCATGTCATACGGCGCATTGTCCAAAGAAGCAAAACTCGCGCTCGCCATCGCGGCGGCGCAGATGGGCATCGCGACGAATACCGGCGAAGGCGGCATGGTGCCCGGCGAAAATTATTTCGCCAATGGTTACGTGGACGAAGCGCGCACACAAAAAGCGTGGGAACCGGGCGGCTCACTCATCGTGCAGTGGTCTACGGGACGCTGGGGCGTGAACGTGGATTACGTGCGCGGCGGCGACGCGGTTGAAGTGAAAATCGGGCAAGGCGCGAAACCGGGCATGGGCGGACATTTGCTCGGTAAAAAAGTGACCGCCGAAATCGCGGCAGTGCGCGGCGTGCCAGTCGGAACGGATGCGCTGTCACCGTGCCGCTATTATGACGTGCAGACGTTGGACGACATGAAGAACATGGTCGAGTTTTTGCGGAATGTGACCGAACATCGCGTTCCCATCGTAATGAAACTCGGTCCGAGTCGTCCGTACGAAGACGTGCGCGCGGCGGCGTTGTCGGGCGTGGATGCGATTTCGATTGACGGCGCGGCGGGCGGCACGGGCGCGTCGCCGGACATTGTGACGCAGAGCGTGGGCATTCCGACCATCGCGTGCCTGCCCCCGGCAGTACGCGCGCTTCAAGATTTGGGTTTGTATCGCAAAGTGAAATTGATCGCGCTCGGCGGTTTGCGCGGCGGTCTCGACGCGTTCAAAGCATTAGCGATGGGCGCGGACGCGGTGGGCTTTGGCAGCGCGGCGGAAATCGCGCTCGGCTGTCGCGCGTGCATGGCGTGTCACAAAGGCGAATGCCCGTACGGCATCACTTCGCAAGATCCAAAACTGCGCGAACGCCTCGATCCCGAAGAAGGCGCGCGGCGCCTCTGCAATTTCTTGCACGCGAGCATCGAAGAAATAAAAATCCTGACGATGCTCTCCGGGCACGACGACATTGCCGACTTGAGCGAAGAAGATTTGCGCGCCCTGGATGTCAACACGGCGGCAATTACCGGACTGAAACTGATTGGTTACGAGCGCCGCTTGCCGTGGTGGGACAATGGCTATGTGAGCCACAACTAGAACGCAACGGGTGTTATGAGGCAGTTGGACTGCCGTCCGAGCACGCGCAGTCCAACTGCGCTTTAACACAAGTCCATCCACGAATTACACGAATAACACGAATTTTCTAAATTCGATTCGTGAAGATTCGTGTTATTCGTGGATGGTGAGAAAATAAAAATGAATCCCGCACCGGAAATGTTTCGCGAGGCATTCGCGGAAGCGATGGACGAATCGAACATGGCTCCGTCCGAAGCCGCGCGCGCGATGGCACAGGCGGCGATTGCATCGAATGTGAAGAATTCCATCAGCGTCTCGTCCAACACATCACGCAGTATCTCGCGACACGTGAACCGGAATTGCGCGCGGTGTATCGCTTTGACCCGACGTTCGCTTCGGGCGAAGACGCGCGGGTGCGGATGCTGCCGTCCGAATCTTCGATGATTGACTTGTTGGTGTGGACGGGCGACAAACGCGACACACTCGCGCAAGAGGTGGAACTATTGCAGCAGGGCTTTGCCGAAGAACGCTTGAGCTGGCTTTGTCCAAAGGCGCTCGAATGGTGTCACGCGCTGAACATCGTCGTGGTGGACGACGCGGAGGTGGAACAGCATCATGGCTATGCCGCGTTGATTAACTCGTTGTGGGTGCGCCCGACGGTGGTGTGGAGCAAGGAGAAATAATTGCGGGTTTGAACGCGGCGACGGTTGTACGAGATACGGTGGAGGGCGAGTATCGGAAAGTCTATGCCCACTGTCCTGCAGAAACAAGGTTGGCGGTTGTTCTTTTATTATAACGAACGCAATGAGCCGCCGCACATTCACGCACAAAAGGGCGATGTAGATTGCAAATTTTGGCTTATCGCCCCGCGTTTTGAGATTGAAGAGGCATATGGATATAATTTGTCTCCAAAGGATCGTCGCGCCGTCCGCCAGATCATTTTTGAAAATTTCGACTATCTGATTTCCGAATATCGCAGGATTCACAAAGGAAATGACCCATGAACAAATTTCACGAGATAAAAATTGTATCCACCGACGAAACCTATCTTTATCTTCAAATAGACGGCGCAGCGTATCGTCTGCGTTGGATAGACGCGTCACCTGTATTGGCAAACGCAACGATGGCAGAGCGCAGCGCCATCGAAATTTCTCCATCGGGGTATGGTTTGCATTGGCGATTGGTGGATGAGGATTTGGCGATCAACCCATTGCTGGAAATGATGGAACGTATCGAACCTGCTCCCTCAATTCTTCGGGACAAGGTTGGCAGGGAAATGAGCAGGGGATGAACCATTTGGGGTTTAGGGTTCAAGCAAGTCGGACGCAATCTGGATAACTTGCGGCAGCGCGGCGGCGATTTGCGGTGACATTTCATCGCCATAATCAAAACTTGCACCGCCGATAGTGACGAGATAAAGAGACGGATTGGATTGATACAACGCGCGCGCGAGGGCGAGCAATTGCGCGGGCGCTAGATGGTGTGTCAACGTGTGGGGCAGAACGGTCGCGGGGTCAACCTGTGCGACAGTTATCTGCCCCGCTTTATTTTCCGCGTTCGCGTCAATGATGATGACGCGGTCATGTTCGGAAAATGACGCGGCGAGTTCGGGCGTGAGTTGGTGAACCGCGCGCACGGACACCGCTGTCATTTCGAACGGAGCGAACGCGGAGTGAGAAATCTCGGCTGTGGTCGCACCCTGAGATTTCTCGCCTTCGCTCGAAATGACAATTTCCCCACTGCGTTCCAACAAAGACTGCGCGGCGACTTGACCAATTCCATCGTCGCCGCGCAGTGGGTTTCCTACACCGATAATGAGCGTACGCACCATTGCCACGTGTGTTAGGAGAGCTCTTGCTGCAAGGTCGGTGTCAACGAATGGTGCGATGAACTTCATCGCAACGAATAAACGAATCGCGCGCGCATAATTCGTTTATTCGTTCGGAATTCGTTGACACTACGGACGCGCCACCTCTTGCAGCACACTCCCATCCGGCGCGAGCAATTGAATCCGCAATGGCAGTGTGCCAATCGCGTGCGTCGAACAACTGAGGCGCGGGTCGAAAGTGCGCACGACGGCTTCGACGCGATTCAACATGCCTTCTTGCAGCTGCGCGCCTTTGACAAAGTGGCGCGCTACTTGCAATACGCCGCGATTCATTGCCAGGTTGTTGTGTCCCGTCGCGACGATGAGATTCGCCCACGTCATCAAACCGTTTTCGTCAATCTTGTAATGATGAATGAGCGTGCCGCGCGGCGCTTCGATGACGCCGATGCCTTCGAGATTGTTCGGCGCGGCGTGTACGCGCACGTGCGGTGAAAGAATTTCGGGGTCGTTGAGCAGCTGCTCGATGCGCTCGATGCCGTACACGATTTCGACCAACCGCGCGTAATGATTGTGGAACGAGCTGAGAATCGCTTGGCGCCGCAGCGCGCGATATTCCGCCCACTCTTCATCCGCGCGCGGCGTGCCCACGCGGTCAATGACATTCAAGCGCGCGAGCGGACCGACGCGATAAATGCCGTCGGGATAACCGAGCGCGCCATAGTACGGAAATTTCAGATACGACCACGACTCGACCGCTTCTTTGATATAGTCGGCATAATCTGCGGGGTCGGCATGGTCAAGCAGAACTTTGCCCGTCGCGTCCACCACGCGCAACTTTCCGTCGTAATGTTCCAATTCCCCATCGGGCGTGGCGAGTCCCATAAACAGCGTCGGGAAATTGGCGAACGTGCGAATCTCTTCGCGATAATTGTCAAGCGAGTCCTTGTACCATGCAAGCGTGCATTCGATGATACGCATCGCTTCGGGAATTTGCGCGAGAATTTCATCGCGGTGTTCTGCCGAGAGCGGTTGGCTCACGCCGCCGGGCACAATCCAACCGGGATGCACGCGCTTGCCGCCGAGCAGTTCGATAATGTGCTGACCGAACTGGCGCAGCCAAACGCCGTCGCGCGCGAGGTCGGGATACTTTTCAATGACGCCGAACACGTTGCGCACGGCGGGGTCTGCATCCATGCCCAGCAGCATATCGGGCGCGGAGAGATAAAAGAAACTCAGCGCGTGCGATTGGACGAGCTGCGCGAGATTCATCAAGCGGCGCAGTTTGGCAGCCGTATGCGGCACGCGCACCGCCATCAACGCGTCGCACGCTTTGGCAGACGCGAGCAGGTGACTCACGGGACAGATGCCGCAAATGCGCGCGGTGAGCGCGGGCATTTCGTAAAACGGACGCCCTTCGCAAAATTTCTCGAATCCGCGAAACTCGACGACGTGCAGCTGCGCATCTTGTACGTTGCCTTCATCGTCCAATTGAATCGTGACCTGCGCGTGTCCTTCGATGCGCGAAACGTTTTCGATTTTGATAGTCGTCATCGCGCGCCTCCTAAATCAATTTGTTCAAAGGCAGTTGGACTGCCGTAAGGCGACGCGCAGCCGATGCAGTGCAACTGCATCGGAACAACTTGCGCTATAACACATTAACACATAACATCGCGCGCCTCCTATTTCCCGAACCTTGTCACTTGATGCACGTCCGGAATTCGTGCCGCCAAAATTTCGGTCAATGCCAACGCGATGGCTTCCGGCGGCGGCGGGCAGCCGGGCACGAACGCGTC
>JACQWQ010000089.1 GCA_016209205.1 Chloroflexota bacterium | reverse complement strand
TTTCACAAACGCACGTACTAGATCTATCATTGCGAATAACTGGAGATTGGAGATTGGAGGTTGGAGGTTAGAAGTTAGAGGTTAGAAGTTGGAGGTTAGAAGTTGGAGTCCAATTTCCAATTTCTAATTTCCAATTTCCAATTTCTAATTTCCAATTTCCAATTTCTAATTTCCAATTTCCAATTTCTAATTTCCAATTTCCAATTTCTAATCTCCACTCTCCAGCCCGTCGAGAAAATCTTGCAGAATGATTGCTGCCGCTGCCGCATCAATCGTCGCGCGCCCGCGTTTTTCGTTGACGCCGCGTGCTTGTTGTCGGCGCAACGCCGCCGCCGTCGAATAGCGTTCGTCTTGAAAACGAAACGGCAGCCCGGTGCTGGATTGCAGCTGCTGGACGTAGGCGCGCGTCAATGCTTCCTGTTCGCTCGCCGTATCGTCGGCATTACGCGGCAAACCGACGATGACCATTTCCACTTCGTACTCGCGCGCGAGGTCTAACAGCTGCGCCGCGTCATGTTCGAGCGTCGTGCGCTCGATCACCGCGAGCGGCGAAGCGATCCGCGCCTCACTGTTGCCGACCGCCACACCGACGCGCCTGTTCCCGACATCGAGTCCCAAGTATCGCACAATTACCCCGTCACCCGTCACCCATTACATTAGCTTGCTTAAGGGTTCAAAGTTGATGTAAATGAGTCAAGTTTTGATATTGTTGCTGAAAATCGGTTTCCACCCGATTTTCAGCCGCGTGGTAACCGTCGCATTCCTTCGATCGCTGGAATGCGCGGGTGACCTTCGCCGAGCGTAGCGGGGCTAAGCCGACAGCGTAGCCTGTGCAATCCAGTCATCCATCGCCATTTCCAGTTGGTCGAACGGACGACGGAGCACACCCGCGCCGGGCGGTGCGTTTGGGACGATCTGCGCCAGCCCCGGGCGGATCACGCGCGCATAGGTGCGGGTGAAGAACAACGCCACCCGCCAGCCCAAATCGGTGACCGCGTACCGATGTGTCTGGGGCACCCGTTCAATCAAGCCATGGAGCCGCAACCGCCGCAAGTGATAGGTCAGCTGCCCTGGGGTGAATTGGTCTGGGGCGAGGCCCAGGAGCGGTGCGAGCAGCACCCGCAACTCATGATTCGCGAACCCCTGAGGCAGCAGCCGAAAGGCGACGAGCGCGCTGAACAAGGCCTGCACGCGCGGGTCGGTGAAGCGCAACGCCGCCGCACGCTGGCCACGCACTTCCACGGGCTGGTTGACCTGCTGAAAGGCGTCTTCCCCCAAGAGGCAATCGTGGCTGAGGGCTTGGACGTGTAAGAGACGTCGGTTGGCGTGAAAGCCGACCTGCCGCAGTGCGGGCAGGTTCTTCAGCCGTTTGCCGAGATAGAAGTCGCGCGTGTCATTGATGGTGGTTTCCGTGCGCAAGGCCCGGCCTTCTTTGTGATATTGCTTGATCCGCGAATGCTTGTAGTCCACATGCAAGGTCGGCGTCACGCCCTCGGTGATGATGCGCGTCCGAAAACGGCTCGGCGTGGCTTTGGTGATGCGCCGCTCGAAAATCAGTTGGACTTGTTCGGGTCGGCCCAGATCCAGGTTCTCGCGGATTGCCGCTTCAAAGAACAACCGTCCGGTCAGCGGGCGATCCAACACTTGGGTCAGGGCGAACTCGGCTTGCAGGATCGAGATGGCGTAAGCGTAGCCGGCGCTGCGGTCGCTGGCCGTGAAGGGGTGCGGCAAGTGCGCCAGCCACTTACGCACCAGGGCTTCGATCTTTTCCGCTGACAAGCCATCCGCGAGGGCTTGCATCCGGGCCGGGTCGGCGCAGGAGCGCAGCCCATTGTCCAGCGCCTCGTAGCCAATCCCTTCACGGGTTAGTTGGCGCTTGAGATACTCATGCCCATTGAGACAGAATTTGGCGGTGTAAGGAAAGTACGAACTGAACTTGCAGAAGAACGGACCGAAGTCTTGGTCAACCCCATAGAAATAGTAGTGGTTGACCATCGCCGTGCTGCGATACAGTCGCGGATAGCGATCCTGGCTGCGCGGTCCATGCCCTTTGGTCGTGCGAAAGGTCGTCGTCTTCTCTTGGGCTTTGCCGATCAGCACAATCCCTTCCTGACCCGCCGCACGCGCCACGTAGGGGGCCACCACGTCGTCTTTGCGTTGCCCTTTCGCAAACGTCAGCAGCGGCACCTGATGCGTTTGGGCATACGCCTCAATTGCCGCGACGAAGGCATGGCTGATCGGCGCCATCGCCGCCGACGAGGCGACTGGGCAGTTCCGTTGCTGGCGGAGAAACCAACTCGCGCCTGATTCCCGTTGCAACTGGGGAATGTAGACATTGAGATACATGCGATCAATACTTTCAACTTCGAGCGTCACGTGCTGACGCAGGATCTCGGCAAGGGAAAGCTGTGTTACACTCATGGCGGGTCCTCGTTGTTGGGGTGCCACATCTGGCCACCTCACCGCTTGGCGGTGCAATTAGGAGCGGTTATACCGCTTCTCGCTTGTTCCCACAACTGGGACCCTTTGCTGTTCCAGACGCTATCTCGTCAGTCTGAGACGAAGTCTCGCTAGACTTTATCGGAAATAAGATTTTCGACAGGATTTAGGCGATGAACTGCATCGCAATTTACAGGATTATTCCAACTTATTTTCGCCCCTAGAGCGAATTCCAGTTTCGTTTGCGGTAGTATAGCCCCTTGTGGGCGTCGAATTCTGCCGAAAACGCGCACAAGGCGCTATACTACAACCCACCAATCAATTCGGAATTCGCTCTAATCCTGTTAATCCTGTTAATCCTGTCTATTCCCGATAAAGTCTATTATTTCTTCGTTTCAATAAACAGCGTCGTCCGAAAACCGAAAAACGGCATGCGCGCCCACCACGACGGCGTGATTTTAATTTCCGGCGGCGCGGCAAGTTTCACGCGCCCGGCGATAATTTGCGTTGCCTGTGTTACGGGCATGTCATTCAAACCGTCCAACAATTGGCTTGTATCAATCACCGGCGTCGCCAACAACGCGGAACGCACTTTCAAGATGACCGAATTCGCTTCCATGCGCGCGTTCGAGTCCGCTTCGACGCGCAGTGTGCCGGGCAGCATCGAATACCCCGCCGGAATTTTGGATAACAACCGGCGCTGCGCAAAGGTTTCCAAATCGGTATAGTCCGCATAAATCCCGCTGGCAATCGCATCCGTTTTCAAAGTCAAAGTATCGGAGGGATCGTCTACGGGATGGTCGAATGTTTCCCCCATGACAATGACCTCGATAGATGCGGGCACCACATAGACATTGTCCTCCGCCGCGCTTTTGAGGACCTCCGCTGCTTTGCGCTTGAGTTCGCCGCTCAACCGTTCGCGCGCGGTGCGGCGGTCGTCGAACGAAACGATTTTTACATCTTTGATCGTGCCGCCGCCCACACCGTTCAAATTCACCACGCGCGCATTTGCCGCCAGAGGACCCTCGATGAAATTGATTTGCAGCGGGCGCACATTCCCCTCCGGACCTGCGCGCAAGGCGCGCACCGGCACATTCACCCGCGCGTTAAACCCCGCGGGCAGCGTCGCCGTGATCGTCGTCGAATAGCGTTGGGTGACGCCCGAAGTCGTCGCGACCACCGTGCCCAGCGGAATTGTTACTTCGGTCCCCTGCAAGTTATTAAAGGTAACGATGCCGGTCGCGTGGTCGGCGGGCGCGGTCGCGGTGCGCGAGGTATTGACCGTTACCGTGCCGCTGATCTCCTGGCGATAATTGCCCGCGGGCACAATCGCGTTGATGTGATCAATCGTCGTGACCGTTGGATCGAGAATGACTTCGCTCGCATCGCTGATGACGATGGACTCGGGATGAATCGTAACGTTCGCGCTCGGCGCCATCATCGAAGCCGCCGCGAGCAGCACCACCGCTGCAAAACTAAAAATGAACAGCGTGACGACGAGTTTCCACCCCGCGAGGCCCAGGCGGTCGAGAATGGGCTTGTACGGTTGTGGTGCATCTTCGTCCAATGGCGTAGCGCGGCGCACGACCGGTTCCGCCACCTCACGCTGCCATCGCCACTCGGCGTTCATCGCGTTTTCTTTGGTGGAAAAAACCGGGATCCCCGCGGTCGGTGCGAGTTCCGTCACAGTGTACGACGTGGAAACCAATGCGACCTGCACATCGTTTTCATCTGCCCAGCGCCGCAGCAATTTCATTTCATGTTCCGCGTCGAGTGCTTTGCACCCGCGCGGCACAATCAGAATCACGCGCCGCCCGTCCGACCATTCAATTTTCGCGTGCAGTTTTAAAATGTCGTCGTTCTTGTCCAGCGTTATGACTTGATCGTTCATTTCGCCTATCGCAAATCGCAAATCGCAAATCGCGTATCGCGTATCGCGTATCGCTTATCGCGCATAGCGTATCGCTCGTCGAGCGTTCCGTCACTGACTACTGATCACCGATCACTGATAACTGATTACTGATCACTGATAACTGATTACTGATGACTGTTACAACCTGCTCCAACGCCTCTTGCAATTTCGACGCGTCTTTGCCGCCGGCTTGCGCGAGCGCGGGTCTGCCGCCGCCGCCGCCGCCCATGAGCGGCGCGGACGCGCGCACGATCTTTTGCGCGTCAAAACCTTTTTCGACCAAATCCGGTGTGACTGCCACAATCATGCTCGGTTTGTCATTGATGATTGCGCCCAACGCAACGATGCCCGAACCGATTTTGTCTCTGAAATAGTCGCTTTGCTCGCGCAGCAAGTCCATGTTGGGCACATCCACGATATGCGTCAACACTTGCACGCCGTCCACTTGTTTGACGAGCGCCTCCACGTTCTCGGCTTGGCGTTTTGCCATCGCGCGGCGCAGGCGTTGAATCTCTTTGTCTTGTGTTTCGATTTGCGCGAGCAGCGACGCGATTTTTTGTTCCAATCGTTCGGGCGTGGTTTTGACTTGTACCGCAAGACGTTCCACTTGCGCGGTCGCCTTTTGCAATTCCGCGTACGCCGCCGCGCCGGTCACCGCCTCGATGCGCCGCACGCCCGACGCGACGGAACCTTCCGCGACAATGTGGAACAGACCAATTTGCCCCGTGCGTTCGACGTGCGTCCCGCCGCACAATTCTTGCGAGATGGGATTCGACGTTGTCGAATCAACAATTTCCATCATGCGCACGGTGTCCCCATACTTTTCTCCAAACAGCGCCATCGCCCCGCGCGCAATTGCTTCGTCCTTTGGCAGAACGAACGGCTCGACGGAATCATTTTTGAAAATATCTGTATTGACGCCGCTTTCAATTTCAGCAAGGTCTTGGGCACTAACCGGGTGCGTGTGTGTGAAATCAAAACGCAGGCGGTCAGGCGCGACGAGCGAACCGGCTTGATGCACGTGCGTGCCCAACACGCGGCGCAATTCCGCGTGCAGCAAATGCGTCGCCGTGTGATTGCGCATAATGTCCATGCGCCGCGTCGCGTCCACTTCCGCGACCGCGTTGTCATTCACCCGCGCGTTCCCTTTGACCATTTCGCCAATGTGAAGGATAAAGCCCGGCACCGGTTGGCGTGTATCGTCCACGCGAAATTCCCATGCGACCGGATCGCGGAACGAAACGGACGCGTCGCGCGGGCGAATAATTTTTCCCGTGTCGCTGATCTGTCCGCCGCTTTCGACATAGAAACACGTATCGGCAAGCACCAGCTGCCCGCCCTGCCCCGCGCGCAATTCGTCCACCAGTGCGCCGTCGCACACAATACCGACGACGCGCGTATCCGTTTTTGTTCCCGCGTACGGATTGTAATGCACCCCTGCAGCAGGCAGTGCGCCGCTCGCTTGAAGCGCATCGTACGTATCGCGCGCGGCTTGGAACGCGGCGCCGTCCATTTTGCCCGTTGCGGAGAATTTCCGCGAAGTCGCTTTCGCCTGGTCCATCGCGACGCGAAACGCTTGCTCGTCCACAAGCATGTTGTTTTCGCGTGCGACTTCACGCGTGAGGTCGAGCGGAAAGCCGTACGTGTCGTACAGGCGGAACGCCGCGTCGCCGGGGATTTCCGTCGCGCCCTTGGCTTTTAAATCGCTCACAATGTCGTCGAGCAGGTTCGTGCCGACGCGTAATGTCGCCAAAAATTTTTCTTCTTCTTCGCGCGCGGTTTTCAAGATGCGCTCGCGGTACTGTATGATTTCCGGATACACTTCGCCCATTTCCGCAATGACGGTTGGAATCACATCCTGCAAAAACGGTTCGTTAAAACCGAGCAGTTGCCCGTGCCGCGCCGCGCGCCGCAAAATCAAACGCGTCACGTACCCGCGCCCCTCGTTTGTCGGATTCACGCCGTCGGCAATCAAGAACGTGACCGCGCGCGCGTGGTCGGCGATGACGCGGTACGAAACGCCGCGCTGCGGAATGCCGTAATCGTCCGCAGGTTTATTCAGCAACTTGCGCGTCGTCTCGATGAGCGGCGTAAATAAATCGGTTTCGTAATTTGAGAGCTTGCCCTGCATGATCGCCGCGATGCGTTCCAAGCCCGCGCCCGTGTCCACCGAAGGACGCGGCAGCGGATCGAGCGCGTATTTGCCTTCGCTCGCCACATAACGGTTGAACTGCATGAAAACGAGATTCCACAATTCAATCGTTTCTTCGCCGTCGCCGTTCACATACTCGCGGCGGTTGAACTGCGGGTCTTCCGGGTGCTCGCCGCGATAATAGTGAATTTCGGAATTCGGACCGCACGGACCCGTTTCGCCCATCTGCCAAAAATTGTCTTTGCGCCCGAAACCTAAAATCCGTTCGGCGGGAATGCCGACCTTTTGCCACAACTCGATGGCTTCGTTATCCGCCGGCACCTCGTCATCGCCTTGAAACACTGTAACCCACAAGCGCGACGGTTCCATCCCCCACTTATTGACAAACAAATCCCAGGCGAATTGAATCGCATCTTTTTTGAAATAGTCGCCCAGTGAAAAATTGCCGAGCATTTCAAAAAAGGTGTGGTGACGCGGCGAAGGTCCGACATTTTCAAAATCGTTGTGTTTGCCGGAAACGCGCATACATTTTTGACTCGTCGTCGCGCGCGTATATGGGCGCTTTTCGATGCCCAAGAACACGTCTTTGAACTGCACCATGCCCGAGTTGGCAAACAACAGCGTCGGGTCTCCGGCGGGAATCAACGAAGAGCTGGGTACGATGACGTGCCCGCGTTCGGCAAAGAATTCGAGAAACGATTTACGGATTTCGTCGGATGTTCTGAACATGAGTTGGCAGATGGCGGATAGCAGATAGTGCAGTAGTGCAATAGTGCGGTAGTGGGATAGTTTGATCTGCGATCCGCGATTGGCGATACGCGATCCGCGATTGGCGATACGCGATCCGCGATTGGCGATACGCGATTCTATCCGAACTGACGCGCATTGGCAAAATCTCGGAGGCGATTAGAAATCGCGGCAACAAAAACACGAAACCTGCCTTTGCAGGTTGTGGTTTTAGTGTGCGTTCGCGAATCTTTGCGATTCGTTGCGAACTCGGTTCGCGAGCACACTTGGCGTCGTTGTTGGCGCGAATTCTATTCGCCCCATCCGTCATTTTGGGAAGCAACCCATCTTGGCTATAATTCGCAACAATGTCTAAACAATTTTTACGCTTGCTTGGCGCGTGCATGGCATTGGTCGGCAGTTTGATCCTCGCGTATGCTGCCTATTCTTATGTGGATCAACGTCGCACGGAAGCCGCGCTCGAAGCACAAATCCCCGGTCAATCGGACGCAGTTCGTCCGCACAACAATCCTGCAATGACCAACACACCGGTCATGCTCATGCCCGCGTTGGACAATACGATTGCACTCGCAGCTGCCACTGCAACCGCCACCGCGAGTGCAACCGCCGTCAGCCCGACGCCCAACGGGGCGCAGCTTTCGCCGAGCATTACGCCGCTGCCAACGCACGTAGCAGCGGTTCAGCCCAATGCGACCGCGACGGCGAATGTGACGCGCACGCCGACCGCGATCGTGCTCGCGTTCGGAACACCCGTGCCGACCGACGCGTCGGACGTGACCAATCTTCTGAGTCGTCCGACGATTACTCCCACGCCGACACAAATTTTGGCTGGCGTTGCCGTGCCGACGCCGCAGAGCGGTGTGCCTACCTTGATTGCAGGCGGCGCGCATCCCGACGGCGTCCCGCGTGGGTCCGGTTCGCCCGCGACGCGCCTCAAAATTCCAAGACTAAATCTGGATACGGGAATCAAGCCCGCGCAGTATATTACCTATCAATTCAACGGACAAGCAGTCGGCGATTGGAACGTGCCGTTCGACGCGGTGGGACATTTGGTGACAACCGCGCAGCCGGGGGAAAATGGAAACGCGGTCTTGTCCGCCCACCACAATCTGACCGCGCCCAACACGTTCGGTCTGGGACTCTTTGCAGGTTTGTGGAACCTCGCGCAAGGCGACGAAATCCAGATCACGACCGCAGAGGGCAAAACGCAAATCTGGCGCATCACCCAATCGTTTCCAATCAAAGAAGCCGGTGAACCCCTAGCCGTTCGGATCCAGCACGCGCAAGAAATCATGAGCGATACGCCGCAGCCGACGCTTACGCTGGTCACCTGCTGGAACGGACAAGAACATCCGCTTGGCGGCAACACCTATCGCTGGATCGTTCGTGCAGAGCTTGTTGGCATAAATTAGGAAGGCTGAAGGATGAAGCGACAAAATACGTCGCGGTTTCATCCTTCATCCTTCATCCTTCATCCTTTACCATGACTCTCGATCAAATTCTCTCGCGCGGCGTCGCCGAAATCATCACCGAACAAGGACTGCGCGCGCGCATTGCCGAAGGCAAACCGTTGCGCCTCAAAATGGGGTTCGATCCATCGCGCCCACTTTTGACCATCGGCAACATGGTCGGCATTCGCAAACTGCGCCAGTTTCAAGAACTCGGACATCACATCGTTTTGATCGTCGGCGATTGGACGGCGCAAATTGGCGACCCGTCGGGCAAAGATGAATCGCGCACGATGTTGACCTACGCGCAAACGCAAGAAAACGCGCGCACGTTTATGGACCAATTTTTCAAGGTCGTAGACCAAGACAAGACCGAAGTGCGTTGGCAAAGCGAATGGTTCGGCAAATTTTCGCTCGAGGATGTGTTTCATCTCGCAAAAGTTTTTACGCTGGCGGACATGATGGAGCACGAAACGTTTCGCAAGCGCTGGGACGCAGGACAACCGTTGACGATGATCGAGCTGCTCTACCCTGCCCTACAGGCGTACGATTCGCTGGCGATTGACGCGGACGTGGAATTTGGCGGGATGGATCAAAAGTTCAACATTCTCGCCGGACGCCAATTGCAGGAACGGCGCGGCAAACGCCCGCAAGAAGTTTTGCTCGTGCCCCTTTTGCCCGGCACCGACGGCAACGCGAAAATGGGCAAATCGCTCGGCAACACGATTGACGTATACGACGCGCCGAACGACATTTTCGGCAAAGTCATGTCGCTCGCCGATACCGCGCTGCCGATTTATCTCACCGTCGCGTCCGATTTGCCAAGCGAAGAGGCGGATGAATATCTGCGCCAACTCGACGCGGACAGCGTGAACCCGCGCGACATTAAAATGAAACTCGCGTACGACATCGTGCGTCAATTCCACAACGCGAACGCGGCGCGCAATGCACAAGAAGAATTCGTGCGCGTCTTTTCCAAACGCGAACTGCCGAGCGAAATGGAATCGTTCGCGTTGAACGCGCCGATGCCCATCATAGATTTGCTCGTCGCGGCAAAATTCGCGCCAAGCAAAAGCCAGGCGCGCCAGTTGATTCAACAAGGCGGGGTCAAATTGAACGACGAAAAAATCGAACAGTTGGATGCGGTGATTCCCCCGCCCGCGAATGGAGAGGAAAAGATTTTGAGTGTCGGGAGACGCAGGTTTGTGAAATTGAATAGGGGATGAAAAAAGGACGCTCGTGCGAGCGTTCTTTTTTTGTACGGATTTCGCGCTTGACTTGTGAGAGTAAGGGATTTATTGTATGAAGGACTGCGGGAAACCCAGTTTGGTTTCCCGCACCCAAACATGCGTGAAACACCCCCATTTTCCCGTGCTTCCCGCATCTTTGGGTGCGTAGAATAAGTTAGCGGACATCATCTTTACAGGCAAGGAGGTTTTCGGCATGGGAGTATTCTCTGTTCCAATAAAGGTCAGGAATTGGCAGAATCGGTTTTTGCCACCAGACGAACAGGGCGACGAGATTTCTTGTGACGCGCTGGTGGACTCTGGCGCAGCCGAATTAGCACTTTCTGTTGATCATATTGAACGGTTACGCCTTCAGGAACTGGGAAATGTTCGCGTGTTTACTGCGGATGGCGGAGAACATGAATATCGAGTGTTTGGAATAGCAGAGGTGGAGGTGCAGGGGCGCACCTGTCAGGTTAGGGTAATAGAACTGCCTTATGGTGCAGAATCTCTTCTTGGTGCTGTTCCACTTGAGGAAATGGATTGGCACATCTCCGCAGTGGAGAAAAAACTGGTTGCTAATCCCCGTTCGCCCAACAGACCACTTCTGCCTCTTTGCTAAGTATCTCAACAATGACGTCCGCTAACGCCAAGCCGTGCGACGTGCGAGCGAATGCGAGCATGAACGCACGGCGTATGTTCGGCGGCGTTGCGAGCGAATGCGAGCAATGTTCGCCCGAACACACGCACGCCGACCACGCCACGTACGCGACTTTTAGCGAAGGTAGTTGGCGCGGTTGGAAGGTGGCTTCATTTCGCGCGTGGCTTCGGGCGTGGTCGGCGTGCTATGGCGTTGTGGTATGATTACGCCAGAAAGGGAAATGTCTATGAGCCATTCAGACATGATTCAGGTACGCGTTGACCCCGTTCTCAAGGAACAGGTCGAAGACATCTTTGAGGAATTGGGGCTGTCAACGAGCCAAGCCATCACACTGTTCTATCAGCAAGTAAAGGAGAATCACGGGTTACCTTTCGAGGCAGATATTCCAAACGCGATAACACGCCAGACATTCGAGGATACGGATGCTGGGCGTAATTTAGTGCATGCTGATGATGAGGATGACCTTTTCAAGCGACTGGGGATTTGATGCGGACGCCAAGCTACACCAATCAATTTGAAAAGGACTTGAGGCGGATGCAGCGCCGCGGCAAAAAGATAGACAAGCTCAAGGTCGTGCTTGCCACGCTCATCAACGAAGAGAGATTGGAAGAACGTTACCGTGATCATGTCCTGTCAGGGAATTATAGAGATCGGCGCGAATGTCACATCGAACCCGATTGGCTACTCATTTACAAATTGTTGGAGGATAGTGTTATTTTTGAGCGCACGGGTTCCCATTCAGACCTGTTTGAATGACGCGCGCGCTACGCCACTTTGGATATTCTCGGCGCTCTCCACTGTACGTCCGTCGCGTTCTACGTCATCGTGAGTTCAGCACCCATGCCAAGCGCATGGGTGTTGTCATTCGCGCCTCTTTCGTAAAATGGAGATTTTTTCACGCAGACTGCGTGCGGCTCAAAAAAGGTAAAATCGCATGCGATTCCAAAAATCGCGCGGCGCATTGGAATGCGATAGCATTTTTGGAATCGCTTGCGATTCCCCCTTTTCTTCAGACAGCGATTTCGAATCGCCGGACGACGCGCATCAAACGGACCTTCCATGACCCAACCCTTCCTCTCCCTCTCCGACCGCGGCAAGAACGGCGCGCTGCGCTGGATTGCCGGCACCTTCCTCATTCTGTTTTTCTGGCAAATCATCGGCGGCTTTCTCGCGCTGCCGTTTCTGTTTTGGGCGGGCTATTTGACGACCGGAGATGTTAGGGAAGCATTCCTTGCTATGACTGATCTCAAGCGCGGTGACGCATTTTGGAATTACATTGGCGTGAATGTTACGTTTCTGTGTGTGTGGCTCGGACTGTGGCTCACGGTTCGTTTTATTCACAAGCGCGCGCTGCTGACGCTTGTCACACCTGCGCCGAAAATCAATTGGGCGCGCCTGGCGCAAGGATTCGGCGCATGGTTTGTCTTGGTTGCCATTTTTCAAATCCTCGAATTTGTAATTTATCCGGCGCGCGCGCAATTCACGTTTGACGCCGCGCGTTGGTTATTCTTTTTGCCGTTCATTTTGATTCTCACGCCGATGCAGACCGGCGCAGAAGAATTGCTCTTTCGCGGGTATTGGCTGCAAGGTATCGGGCGTCTCACCCAAAACAGGATTGCGCTGGTTCTGGTTAGCGGGATTTTGTTCGGTTTGCCGCACATGTTGAACCCTGAAGTGCTAAACAACTCGGACAGCGCGCTGCTTTTGTTTCTCAATTATGCCTTCATCGGCGCGGCATTCGCGTTCTACACACTCAAGGATAATCGTCTCGAACTCGCGCTCGGCGCGCATACGGCAAATAATTTGTTCGCCGCGCTGTTTGTCAACTATGCCGATTCTCCACTGACTACCCCTGCGTTTTTCACCAACTCTACACTCGACGCGATGTTTGGACTCGTCACACTGATTATCAGCGCCATCGCGTTTTACCTCATCGTGTTCCGCGCGCGGTTTGCTTCAAGTTGAATTTGTTTTCCATTGTCGCACGCGTAGTGTTTTCGCTATGCGAAAGTGCGCGCAAAAGATTTTCCCACCGCAAATCGGCGCGAATCTGCGCGAATTTTCCAGAGTTGATTCGCGTAGATTCGCATTGATTCGCGGTTCCTATGCTCTTGTTTCTCCAACTCTCGCCCAGTGTCGAAGTCGCGCCTGTGACCCCACACACCGCGACTGCGCCGCCGCTCTTTTTAGGGCTGCACGAATCACGGCGCGTGGTGCTCAAACTCGGCGCGCTATTTGCGCTCGACGCATTCGCGGGTGGGTTTATCGTCCAAAGCATTCTCGCGTACTGGTTTCAACTCAAGTTCCATGCGGACCCTGCCATGCTCGGCGCAATCTTTTTCGGCGGCAATATCCTCGCGGGCATTTCGGCGCTGTCCGCCGCGCGCATCGCCGCGAAATTTGGTTTGATCAATACGATGGTTTTTACGCACCTGCCGTCCAACGTTTTACTCATACTCGTCCCGCTGATGCCGACACTGCCGCTCGCGGTCATTGTTTTATTCTTGCGTTTTAGCATTTCGCAAATGGATGTGCCGACGCGCCAGTCCTACACGATGGCAGTCGTACGCCCCGACGAACGCGCCGCGGCGTCAGGGGTCACAACCATCGCGCGTTCTCTGGGCGCGGCGGCATCACCCGCGTTGAGTGGCATCCTGATTTCCTTTCCCGCGCTCTGGAGCGCGCCCTTTTTCATCGCGGGCAGTCTGAAAATCGCGTACGATTTGCTTTTGTATCGCCAATTCCGCGCGCTCAAACCATCGGAGGAGAAAAGAAATGACGCTGCTTGAACAACTCGCCATCGGCGATATGCGCACCACCGGCAAAAGCGCCGAGGTCACGGCTGCCATTTTGAAAAATCCGAAACTGTTTGATTCCGTATTCGACGCGATGTGGCAAAGCGCCGACGCGGGCGTGCGGATGCGCGCGGCGAACGTGTGCGAAACCGTTACGCGCACGCGTCCTGATTTACTCCAGCCGCGCAAACGCGATTTGTTCCAACGCGTCGCGCCGATGCCGCAGCAAGAAGTCCGCTGGCACGTCTGCCAAATGCTGCCGCATTTGAAATTGACGCGCGCCGAACGACGGCGCGCGTACGCTATCGTTCAGAGTTTTCTCGACGACAAAAGCAGCATCGTGCGAACGTTTGCGATGCAAGCGATGGCAGATTTTGCAAAACAAGACGCGACCCTGCTGCCGCAAACCATCGCGCTCATCGAAAAACTCGCGGCAAGCGGAACGCCTGCGATGCGGTCGCGCGGGAAAAAGTTGCTCAAAGAATTACAGCACCCCTTTGGACAGGATTAACAGGATTTACAGGATTTCATCCCGCCAACTCAAAATCATTCCAATAGGAGAAACATCATGGAACTCGAACAACTCACCGAACAAATCATCGGCGCAGCGTATGAAGTTCATAGGGTTTTGGGACCCGGGTTTTTGGAAAAGGTCTATCGCAATGCGTTACAAATTGAATTGGAGATGCGGGGGATTCAAGCGCAACGCGAAGTAGACATTGACGTGCATTACAAAGGACATGTCGTTGGCACGTATGCCGCCGATTTGCTCGTGGAGAATTGCCTGATTGTGGAAGTCAAAGCCGTTCAGAATCTAGTGAAGGAACATGAGGTACAACTCGTCAATTACTTGACGGCAACGAAAATCGAAGATGGACTGCTCATCAACTTTGGCGGCTTCTCCGTCGAACTCAAGCACAAGTATCGTACGTATCGCCCCAAGAAATGAATGAGCAGATTAAAGGTACAGAAACAGTATCCCGTTTTTAATCCTGTTAATTGCGATGCAGTTCATCGCCTAAATCCTGTCAAAAACTTTCTTCCGGATAATCCAGCATCGTAATTTTCACGCGCTCACCCGGTTTGTATTCCAGCACCTCCGGCGGCATTTCAAGCAGACCATTCGCGCGTGTCACCGATGAGAGAATCCCGGAACCCTGTTCGCCGGTCGTCCGCGCGACGTATTCACCCTCCGCGTCGCGCGCCACGTGCACGCGAATGTAATTCCGTCTTCCCGCGTCATTGGTCGCGCGTTCCTGCAAAATCGCGGTCACATACGGGCGTGCGAAATTCGTTTTCCCCAGCATCGTGAGAATCGCGGGCCGCGCGAACGCTTCAAAGGAAACAATCGCGCTGACCGGATTGCCCGGCAGCCCGAGCAGTGGGACATTCCCGACAATGCCGAACGCGAGCGGCTTGCCCGGTTTCATGTTCACTTGCCAAAAGTGCATTTCGCCTTCGGTATTGAGCACATCCTTGACAATATCGTAATCGCCAACCGAAACGCCCGCCGAAGTAATAAACAAATCCGCGCCCGCGTCGATCCCCTCACGAATTTTTTGCGTCAAATGCGCGATATTGTCGCGTGCAATGCCGAGGCAAATCGGGATGCCCCCCGCTTTCAACACTGCCGCCGCGTTCGAGTATTCATTCGAGTTGCGAATCTTTCCGGGCGCCAGCGGTTCGTCAACGTCAACCAGTTCATCACCCGTCGCGAGAATCGCCACGCGCGGGCGGCGATGCACCGGCACGTGCGCGCAGCCGACGGACGCGAGCAGTCCGATTTCGGGCGGGCGCAGCGTGACACCCTTGGGCAAAATGATTTCCCCGCGCCGAATGTCTTCCCCGGCGCGCCGCAGATTCGAGCCGCGCGGCGGCGCGTTCAAAATCTCGACATAGCCGCTGCCCTTGCCGGTTGCCTTTTGCGCCACCGCTTCGGAGGTTTCTTCAAAACGCACTACCGTATCCGCGCCGGGCGGGATAACTGCGCCTGTCATGATGCGGATCGCGCTGCCCGGTTCAACGGTTGTATTGGGCACGTAGCCCGCCCCCAAATCTGCGAGCACGCGCAAACGGATCGGATTCTGCAGTGACGCGCCAGCAATGTCCTCTGCACACACCGCATATCCATCCATCGCCGAGTTGTCGTGTGGCGGGACATTGATGTCTGAAACAATATCCTCCGCCAACACGCGATCCAACGCCTCGAGCAGTTCCACGCGTTCGGTTTCCAGCGGATGAAAATGTTTCAGGATGTACGCGCGCGCTTCTTCGACAGAAATCATGCGAACCCCTGCCCGTTACACGCTCTTGGGAGTTTCGGTCTTGTCTTCTTTTTTGGGCTCTTCTTTGGCAATTTCAGTGCCCTTGCGAAATTCGCTGACACCCCTGCCCAGCGCGCCCATGATATCGGTGAGACGGCTCGCGCCAAAAATAACGAGCACGATCACCAACACAATCAATAATTCGGGAACACCAATTTGCGGCATATCCTCGCTCCTTGTCCTTAATTTTTACTGAACGTATCAATATCATCGCGCGCGAACGATTCGCACATCAATTTCACGCGCTGCAGAAAACTCTGTTCCGCTTCCAAAATATCGAGTTCACGGCTCAACCGCTCCTCGACCGATTCGATTTCCAATAACTTTTGTTTGTCCTCGTTCGGAATCTGCATATTGGACGCAATGGTATAGGACAAAATTTGCGGGTCCAGCGGCGCGACGATTTGGCTTGGACGGTCGGCTTTGTCCATCAATTCCGACAATTCGGCAACGTATTGGATATACGCGCGGTGCGCGCTCTTGGTCAGTTTCGGCAGACTGCGCGTGTCGCCCATCTCATCTTCCCACGTTTCAATGTCACCGCTCAAGTAGCTGTGCGCGTCGTGTGTCTTGAGCAAACGAAACCGTACGACGCCCATCGTGAGGATATTCATACGTCCGTCGTCCAGCTCGTCCGCGCTGATAATGCGCGCCACCGTGCCGACCGTAACTGGAGCGGCAGGTCCGCCGACCTCGACGCCGTCTTGAATCAGCAGCACGCCAAAGCCGATGCGTTCGCGCAAACAGCGCGTGATCATTTCTTGATAGCGCGGCTCAAAAATATGCAGGGGCAGAGGCATGCGCGGAAAGAGGACAATATTGAGCGGAAAGAGCGGCAAATCGCGTGTAGGAACCTCCATAGCCAATCGCCGCGATTATACATCGCAATTTTGGACGAATCAATTCGCTGTCTACTGGGAGTGCATTTCACTTCGGGGGTTCGACACCGCTCACCACAAGTTTCAATCGCCTGTGATTCTAATTGCCCTCGACGGACAGCACAATCGTCTTTAAATACAGCGTCTCCGGGATCTGCAAAATCCACGGATGATCGGCGGGCTGATACGTGACCGTCACGACGCGAGCGCGCCGCCCCACGTCCCCTGCCGCAATGCGCGTCACCTCGATCAAATCATTGACGCCGATGTGATACGCGCACGTCGAGAGAAAAAGCACCCCGTTCGGTTCCAGCACACGCAGCGCGTTTTTGCACAAACGCGTAAACAATTGTTTTGCGGGCGGCGTGTCGTTTTTGTGTTTCGCCAGAGTAGGCGGATCGAGAACAATGTATGTGAACCGGCGCTTTTCCTCGACCAACTCCTCCAAAATTTTTTCGGCGTCGCCCCACCGCGCGCCAACGCGTTCACCCACCGCGTTGCGGCGCGCGTTCGCTTCCAATTGCGCGAGCGCGATTTGGTCCTTGTCTACCGCCAGCGCGTGCGCGCCTGCCTTGGCCGCGTGCAAGGAAAAACCGCCGGTGTAACTGAACACGTCCAACACGCGACTGCCCTGCCCCACCATCGCGCGCAGCAACCGGCGATTGTCGCGCTGGTCGAGATAAAAGCCCGTTTTTTGTCCTTGCTGCGGGTTGACGAGAAATTCTACATCGTCTTCGTAAATTGCAATTTCGTCCGGTACGTCGCCGTACAGCAAGCCCGTCCGCGCTTCCAGACCCTCTTCCAGACGCGCTTGCGTGTCGCTTCGCTCGTACGCGCCTTGCGCCGGAAACGCGCGTTTCAACGCTTGCACGATTTCCTTGCGCAATGCTTCGACGCCCGCGTTGCGAAATTGCACGACGAGCGTTTCCGCGAAACGATCCACGACGAGTCCGGGCAATTGATCGGCTTCGGCGTGAACGAGGCGCATGGCATTCGTGTGTCCCAACGCGTTGGCGCGGCGCGCGAACGCTTGGGCGAAACGCGTTTCAAAAAACGCGCGATTGATTTTTTCCGCTGCGTCGTACGTCAACAGGCGCGCGGCAATGTGCGAGCCAGGATTAAAAAACGCGCGGGCGATAAATTCGCCGCGCGTGTCGCGCACCTCTACGAGATCGCCCGGCTGCGCTTCCCCGTGGGTTTCGGCAATCTCGTCGGCGTACAGCCACGGGTAAAGATTGCGCAGTTTTTTCACCGCCTCCGGTTTGACGACGAGCGCAGCCATTTTATTTTTCCGCCTTGAGCGGCTCCGGGGTCATTTGGTGCATGCCGTCTTTTTGAACCGGCGCAGGAAAATGCACGAGCGCCGCCTTGCGTTTTTCTTCGCGTGCGAGCACAAAGGACTCGTAGCGTTGATGCGCAAGGTACGCGAGCACAAAGACGATCGCGCCGACCCCCAAGGCGGGCACGATCAGCAAAATATCCAAGTGGACGACGACCAAGCCCAGCGCGATAGCGATGGACAAACAATTCGCCAGTTGAACCACTTCGCGCGTTTCGGCGCCGCCGACGCCGCGCATATCGTAACGCGGATTGTTATCGTGCGGCGACCAAAAGAGATACGGCGCAATCTCCGGCGCATGTTGGACGAAATAGTGATGGATGCGATTGATCGCGCGCAGATATTCGGTGCCTTGCATCCCGCGCTCCAAAAGCCGGTGAAAGGTGATGAGCCCCAACAAAGAAATGCCGAGCGCCGCGGCCAGCGCGCTTTCCAGAATTTGCTGTTGCTGCAAACCCAACTGCCACAACGCAACTGAAACGCCGACGATGGTGGTCGTCAGAGTGAGATACAGCGTCACCCGGCGCTCGGCAGTTTCGCGCGTCGAGAGATAGAGCTCGCACAGGCGCGCATGTTCGGCGAGCAAAAAGGTGGTGGCTTGATTTGGAGTGTCGCGCGTTTCGGTATGCATAGACATGACAAACGCGTTGGGTTATTCACACAGCTGGCGTTCGGGAGCAGTTGCCCTGCGACCCGCCGACGGCAGTCCAACTGCCTTTTCACACGCGGGCATCGGGTTATTCAACAAAACGTCGTTCACTGCGATCAATGCGTAGTTCTTCGTCGAGGACCTCGGCAACCATCGGCAGGTAGATATTATACATCTTGTCTTTCGACAAGCGCACTTCGAGATCGGTCACGTACAACAACGCATTATAGACGGACAGACCGCCATAATCACTCTGCAAAAGTTGGACGATTGGCACGACGGTTTCGTGGTCTATCAAGTCCACCTCCAAATCGCCGATCCGATCCTGTCGTCCAACGCACATTGCAGGCAGGTCAATGCGCAATACGTCGTCCAGGTCTGCCAGCCGGACGAAAAACGAAACAATCGCGGGTTCCGCTTTGACGCCGTGCTCTTCGATCACGACGTTCGATTTGCCCTGATCGAAACTATATGTGCCCAAGAGGAGCGGCGTAGAAAATCCAACGCGTCGTTCGGTCAACTCGTCAATCAATGCGCTGTCCGTAATTTCCAATATCTCGGCGCGGCGGAGTTCGCGCTGCACGATTTTGGAAAAGAGGGCTTGCCGGTTGGTTTTTGCAATCGAGAGCAAGAGGATGTTGCGGGAGGCGCAGCGCGCAAACAAGTCGCGATAGTCCTGCAGCAGCAGCGACGCGTAATCCAAATGTTGGGGAATGCCTTCGGCTTGGAGCGGGTACAGTTGAGGCAACATGCCATAAATCGCGCCGTCCAGATAGAGGATGCTCCCTTCAGGAATTTTTGCCGCGTACTCGCTCGCCAGATTGATTTCCAAACGGCGCAGCATCAAGTCGGCAAAACGATCCATCGTTTCCGCACGCACCGTGCCGGGGAGAATTTCAATATCGGTCAATGGCTCGTTGATATTTTCACCCATGATGAGGGCTTGGGCGACAAACACGGTCGAACCGTTCGCCAGATTGGCGCGGCGGCGCGAGCCGTCAATCGCGTACGCGGGACGTTTGTACGCGTCCCGTCGCGTTGGCAGCGGCGAATGCCAGTGTTTCAAAACCTCGGCGCGCAGTTCTGCGTCAATCCGTTTGCCGCTTTGATGTAGATTTGTTTTCAACGCGTCGCGCTTTTTCGTCAGCATGTCATTCAGTTGTCCGATAAAGGTCTCAGGCATGGTGCGCCTCCCCTGCTCTGTGCGGAATTTTCAAGGTTGCTGCGCCGTCAAAAATCACAAGAACTTTTGTGCTAATTTTAATCGCACTTTTGTTCGATGTCAACGGTTTGTGCATGAAATTCGCCTATGCGAAAAAAAGAACCCCGTCATTCCGCTATGTTTCCGGAATGACGGGGTTTCGGTTTCACATTTTACTGCGCGATTTCAAAGTGCATTTCTACCGTGGCAGTGATTTCATTTTGTCCGGTTTCGACGGGACCGGCGCCAACCGCCGCAGGCGCAGCAGCATAATCCGCCGTTTTGTAAAGCGGCTGCACTCCGCCCGACAATTCGCTGATGGTAATGATTTTGCCGACCTTGACGCCCGCTGCGCTCGCCAGCGTTTGCGCTTTTGCCATCGCTTCTTTTACCGCTAACGCGCGCGCTTCGTCCTGTGGCTTGGAGGGATCGTTCACCGTAAAGTACACGCTGTTGATGGAATTCGCGCCAGCGGTAATTGCTGCATCCAACACTTTGCCTACATTCGCGATCGTGCGAACTTTGACCGTCACAATGTTCGTAACATGATAGCCCGTGATTTTTGGCGTCTCGCCTTCTTTGGGCTGGTTGGTGATCGGATAGACGTTGTAGCTGCTCGTTTGAATGTCTTTGGCGTCTACCCCTTGCGCCTTGATGGCGTTAATGACCGCCGTCATTTTGTCGCTCGCCTGCTGCGTCGCTTCGGCTAGCGTCGGCGCGGTAATATCCACGCCGACCGAAGCGATAGCCGTATCCGGTTGCACAAAAACGTGTCCCGTGCCAGAAACGCCGATGTCCGTGCGTGGGGGTGTAGGCGTCGCGTTTTGAGCGTTTACAACTTCGGGCGTGCTCACCTGCGCAAAAAACATCACAACTGCAATCACCATCAATGTCCCCATCGCGAGGAACACCGGCAAAACATATTTGGTAACCCGATTCATTTTTTCATCTCCGTTTTAGTGCGATAGTGCGGTCATAGTGCGATAGTGCGGTCATAGTGCTATAGTGCGATAGTGCGTTTCACGCATCACGTTTCACGCTTCACGCATCACGTTTTACGCATCACGTTTTACGCATCACGTTTCACGTTTCACGCTTCACGTTTTACGCATCACGTTTTACGCATCACATTTCACGCTTCACGCATCACGCTTCACGTTTCACGCCCGCGCGCTAGTCCGCGATTTCAAAAGTCATCACAACATTCACGCTGATTTCCAGTGAACCCGTTTCAACGGGTCCTGCGCCTGCTGCTTCGGCGGCGGGCAAACTCGACCGGAACACCGGGGGGGGTGTAGTTTCAATGCCTTCTGTGATCGAAAGCACGCGCCCGAGTTTGACACTTGCTGCTTGGGCGAGTGTTTGCGCAGCTTGCGCGGCATCTTTGACCGCCGCCGTGCGCGCTTGGGTCTCGAACTCTGCGGGATTCGCTACGCCAAAAGACACGCCGCCCAAATAGTTCGCGCCCGCGCCCATTCCGGCATCGAGCACCTTGCCAACATTGTCCAGATTCTTTACCGTTACCGTGACGACGTTCATCACTTGATAGCCGGTGATTTGCGGCGGCTGTCCTTCTTTATAGTTGGTGATTGGATTGACGCTGTATGTGCTGGTTTGAATGTCCTTGGCATCCACGCCTTGTTGCTTGATGGCATCGAGCACCTTGGTCATGTTCGCGCTCGCCTGCTGCGTTGCCTCTGCCAAAGTCGGAGCCGTGATTTGTACGCCAATACTGATGGTTGCTTGATCCGGTTTCGTCGTAACGCGTCCGGTCCCCGATACGGCAATCTGTCGCGTTGGCGGTGTAGTTTGCTGCGGCGGCGCGGCGAACACGGAGGAAGATTTCGATGCCATACCGACGATCGTGAGCAACATTACAATGCCAATGCCCACCACCATGATCGCTTGGATGAAACGGTTCACTACAGTGCCTCCTTGGGTAATTTCAAATACCTGACGCTACGCCCGCGAACTTTGTTCCAAAGCCATGCTCTTGGACAGGATTAACAGGATTAACAGGATTAACAGGATTCAGGCGATGTAGTCATCGCACTTATCCTGTTAATCCTGTTAATCCTGTCGAAAGACTTTAGGCAAGTTTAGCAGATGGGTATTACTTGGAGATAAAGAGTTCTTCGACGAGCAACGTCCCCTCACTTTGCGGCGCGCCAATGGCATCTACAGTTTCGCCTGCCTTGAGGTCAGAGAAATCACCGCGTGCGCCGTCTGGCAGTGAGACGAACGATAACTCGGACAAGTGCAAATTGGCAATCCCGTTGTTCGTGGGTTTGAGCGTTACCTGCCGCGCGTTCGCGTCAATTTTTTCGATCAC
>JACQWQ010000088.1 GCA_016209205.1 Chloroflexota bacterium | reverse complement strand
TTCGCCGCCGGGATTGGTGTATTGTGTTTCTGATTCCGGGAAAGTTTGAGCGAGCGCGAGGGTCTCGTCGTTCGCGGGAGCAGCAGGCGCGAGCGGCGCGCCGCAGGAACCGCAAAATTTCATTGCGTCCCTGAGTTCATCTGCCCAATCCGTACCACAACGCGTGCAACGCATAATTGCTTTACAGCGTACGCGCAACAAGGGGCAGCGTCAAGGGGCTTTAGGGGCTAATCCCGGCGCTAAAAAATCCCCTCCACCTCAACGGCGAAAGGGATTCCTAACAGCATCTGATTCGCAAACATTCCGGTGCGCGCACGCCCGTTCACTTTACCCGAAAACGCCGCCAGTTCGACCACACGCCGCACGCGTTCGCATTGCACGCGCGCACGTGCCAAAAATATGTTTTGCCCGGCTTGAGGGTCGGCGTTTGCAGTTGGGTTCCATTCACCGTCGTGTCCAACACGAGTTTGCCATTGCGCTTGTCCGCATACAGCTGCACCAGATATGAGGTTGCGCCTGCCGCGCCCGTCCATTTGAGCGTCGGCTGTTGGCGCTTGACCTCCTGTTTATTCTTGGGCGCGACCAAAGACGGCTGCGTCGGAGCGGGATTCGTCCATTTGGCAAAGTTACTTGCAGGTTTATCCCCCACAATCGAAAACATGCCGCCGATGTAAATATCCTTTCCGTGCGCGGCAATCGCCTGTACGGCAGTGTCATAGTTCCACGGACCCGGCGACACACTGCTGCCAAGCATTTGCCATTGCACCCCGTCCCACTGTTCGATGCCCTTTAATCCGATGGGGAGTCCGGCGTAGCCAGCGCGATAGACGACATTATCGCCGACCGCGACATCAAGGAATCCGACAAGCGCGCCTGTGCCCAATTGGGTCAAGTGGCTGCCTTTCAATTGCAGAATTGCATCAGAGACCGCGATAAAAGCACGATTCCCCGCAGGCGCAATCGCAAACACTTCGCTAGCACCGGGTGGAGCGGTCCAAGTGGTTCCATCCCAACGCGCGAGATTCCCGACAGCTTGCTGGTTGACGCGGCTGAACAAGCCGCCCGCATACAGCGCATCTCCCCAAAACACGAGCGCGTTGACGTGGGGATTGGTTGCTCCGTCCAAGCGACCAATGCGCCGCCACGTTTGACCGTTCCATTCGTCAATCGAATCGAACGCGCCCCCGACATACACTAGCCCGTCCTTGACCGCAATCGCATCCACCGGACCCTTTGCAAAATTACCCACCGCCGACCATTGGCTGCCGTCCCATTTTGCCAAATCGTTTGCCGGAACACCGCCCAGCTGTGAAAACTCGCCCCCGACGTACATGTTGTTTCCATCAAAGCTGATGCTGTGAATTTCGGCAATGCAATCACCAGACGCGCACGTCGTGTTGCCCAACGGGGTCCAAGTTTGCGTCAACGTGTCCCAACGCGCCAGCCCATTCGCGCGCTGCGTGCCAACGCCGAACAGCGCTCCGCCCGCATACACGTCGGTCCGCTTCCATCCCACTTGGCGACGTACGGCGCAAGCGCGCTATCCGCCAAAGTGAAATTGCCGCCGGCATACAAATTACTTGCGTCGAACAACAAACTCCTGACCGCGCCATTCACTTCTTGGTCCAAACCGCGCCAGGTACTCCCATTCCAAATCGCGATATTCTGAATCGCTTGTCCGGCGAAATTTGTAAAGCTGCCTCCGACATAGAGTTCGCCGCCGTGTGTTTGGAGAGAATGAATCTCGCCATCCGCTCCCGTTACCGTTGCCAGTTCCGACCACTGCGCGCCGTCCCACGCATACAGTTTGCCAGACCCGGCAGCGATCAGGGTGTCACCCCAAAAAGTCATGGCAGTTGGCTCGAACGTGCTTGGAATCCCATTGTTCACTGCAGACCACTGGTTGGTCAGACGATTCCACTTGGCAATGTGGCTTGCGCCGGTAAACCAGACCTCGTCCGCCGAGACATACAAATCATCGCCGCGCATCGCCAGAGCGACCACATTAACGAATTCTATCCCCTCAAAATTGGACCACGTTGTGCCGTCCCAACGCAAAAGTTGATTTATCCCCGAAAAACCATCAGGGAAAAAGCAGCCGCCCACGTACATTTCATTTCCTGAAACGAGCAGCGAGTTCACACTCCCATAACAAGGACCCGGCTCAATCGGTCCATACAGGTCGCCAAAGAGAGACCACTGGCTGCCATCCCATTCCGCCAAAACGCCGGTAAACATCCCGCCCGCATACAGTTTGCCTTGAAAAGAAGCCAACGTTTTCACTTCCAAATAGCAGCCGTTCACACCATAATAGAGCGGGCAAAGTTTTTGAAATGGCGCTGCACCCAAAGCAGTCCACGCAGTCCCATTCCACTTGGCAATGCGATTGGCTTGGTCTTGCCCCGCCGCGCGAAATTTACCGCCTGCCACGAGTTCATTGTCAAACATGACCAGCGCGTTCACTTGTCCATCCGGTCCGGGCGGATAAAAACGCGCGTCCCAAAATTCATCTCCCGCCGCAGCTAGCGTATTTGCCGAAACAACATTCGCAGACTGATCCATGTCGAACGCCAACAGTGCAAACACACCAGCTAACAAGATACGAAACCATTTCATAACACACCTCTTTCGAAATGTGACAGCGACGCATCATCACGCACGATGCCGAGCCATAGGGTGCGTGACAACTTGCGAGTGATGATGCGTCGGGGTGACAATCATCACGTCCTCAGACACATCGAACCTCCAGACTCGCGATGTTCTATGACTAATTCTACAGCGTTTGCGCGACAAAAGATAGTGCAATCATAAAAAACATCGGCGGCATTTGCCGCCGATGTTTCACTGAATCCGCAACCTCTACCACACACTCTAACTCTCGCACCTGTTCGCACCACATGCGCGCACGCGTCACGCGTATTCGGATCCAAACGCGTGGTGCGCGTTTGCACTGCGCACATCCGCGTCACCTCGTCCGCGTATGCCAAATCGCTGCCGATGACGGTATCCTTATTCATTTTCCTCGCAAAAAAGATTGTTGAACATCGCAACCGAAACGATATTGGTATTCACCAATTTTTGCGCCTCACGAAAATCGAAATCACCTGTAACGAAAAATTCCGCATTTGCGCCAAGCGCACAAGCGAGAAACTTGGCATCCTTTTGATCACGCGCAAATTCGATCGGCGTCACCGTCTCTTGAATCGTCACCGACGTATCGAATGCGGTTTCCCATTTCGCAAGTATGGCTGCGGGCAATCCAAACTTGGGACGATGCAGTACCTCTTTGTATTCGCGCAAGATTTCGCGTGAGGCAATCCATTCCAAATCCGGATGTGCGACCACGCACAAAACTAATTTTTCCGGCGCTTTATCTTTCAGCGCCGCAGATACGATCACGTTGGTATCAATGAGAACTTTCATCGTTGGGCGCGATAAGTTTCAATTTCCGTGGCAATATCTTGTTCCGTCAATGCCCGGGCTTGAGGCAATGCTTGTGTTGCACGAAATAGTTCGCGCAATTCATGCACGCGCTTGGCGACAGTTTCATCTTCGCCAATCACCACAATCTCTACGCGTTGCCCTGCCCCGAACGGAAGATCCGTCAAGACGAGCTTTTGCGGGTCTTGAATTGTCACGTATTTGCGATATGCCAGCATTTTTCCCTCCGCATCACGCAGGAACGCCGCAAAACGATTTGGCTTGGCTTTACTCAGATCAAAACGATATTCCGGCAACATCTCGTCTGCATCGTCAATATCCTGCGACATGATTATACCTCTCTCCGCCCCTCCAGCGCCCGCGTCAACGTCACCTCGTCCGCGTATTCCAAATCGCCGCCGACGGGCAAGCCGCGCGCAAGACGTGTCATACGAATGCCGAGTGGTTTGATGAGCCGTTCCAAATACATTGCCGTCGCTTCGCCTTCCAAATTCGGGTTTGTGGCGAGCAACACTTCGTGCACGCGTCCATTGCGCAAACGTTCGAGCAATTCCTTGATGCGCAAATCTTCGGGACCAATGCCTTCGACCGGCGAAATGGCGCCGTGCAAGACATGGTACAGCCCTTTGTATTCACGCGTCCGCTCCAGCGCCACCAGGTCGAGCGGTTCTTCGACGACGCAGACGATGGAATGGTCGCGCGTCTCGTCGCGGCAGATCGTACACGGATTCGCTTCGGCAATGTTTTGGCACAGCGCGCACGTCGTGATTTTTTCGCGCAAATCGCGCAGCGCTTCCGCTAGCTGTTCTACTTGTTGTTTCGGCGCGCGCAATAGATAAAACGTGAGCCGCTGCGCGGTCTTGGGTCCGATGCCGGGCAGGCGGTGAAATTCTTCAATCAAACGCGTCACAGAACGCGGAGTCGTGTCCATACAAATTCAATCCTCGGATTCAAGACCTGACAGGTTTCTAAACCAAGCGCGTCACATCCTCCTTGCGCGCCAAACCCCGCGCACGCGATAAGATAGGCAGTTGTTTTGAAAACCTGTCAGGTCTTGGTAAAGTGGCGCGAGTGTAGCACGCTTGTTCGGCGTTGGCAAGGGGCGCGTATTTTTGTTATAATTTTCGCATGGCGCGTACATTGCGCCGGGGTCATTACCCCGGCAAACTTGTCATCGTCGAAGGCATTGACGGTTCGGGCAAAAGCACGCAGCTCGACCTCTTGCACAAATGGCTGCTGTCGGAAAATTATCTCGTCGCGTTCAGCGAATGGAATTCGTCCCCGGTCGTGCGGCGCATCACCAAACGCGGCAAAGAAAACAAAACTCTCACGCCGCTCTCGTTTTCGCTCATCCACGCGGCAGATTTCACCGACCGCCTCGAACGTCAAATCATTCCCGCGCTCGAAGCAGGCGCGATCGTTTTGGCGGACCGCTATGTGTACACCGCCTTCGCGCGCGATGTCGCACGCGGCTGCTCGCCCGAATGGGTGCGGCAAGTGTACGCCAGCGCGTTACAGCCCACCCTCGCGTTTTATTTTCGCGTGCCGTTGGAAGAATCCTTGCGCCGCATTCTCGTCGGGCGTCCCGAGTTGAAATACTATGAGGCGGGGCTTGACCTCGCGCTCGCCGCGGACCCGTACGAATCGTTCAAACTATTTCAGGCGCGCATTCTGAGCGAGTACGAAACGCTCGTCCAGGAGTTCAACCTGACCGTGATTGACGCCACGCAGCCGCTCGTCAAACAGCAAGACCAAATGCGCGCGCTCGTGAAACCGTACCTCGAAGGCGCGCTCCAAGCCAAAGCGGGCAGCGTCGCCGATCTGTTGCAAGAAGAAGCGCTGCTCGGGCGGTATCTCGAACAAATCAATTTGAACAAGAACGGCGAAAAATAGATACCATTGTCATATCGAGCGGAGCGAGATATGACAATACTAACGAATGACCCAAATCCGTTATTACGGCGAAGCATTGCCCGGTTTCAACGAGACGAGTTTGCCGGGCAAACTCATCGTCATCGAAGGCACTGACGGCGTGGGACGTTCGACCCAAATCGCGCTGTTGCAAGAATGGCTCGAAGGACGCGGTTTTGCCGTCGCGTCTACCGGCATGGTGCGCAGCGCGCTGGCAGGCAAAGGCATTGACCGCGCGAAACAAGGTCATACCTTGAGCGATTCGGTTCTATTTCTCTTGTATGCCACCGATCTCGCCGACCGCCTCGAAACGCAAATCATTCCGGCGCTGCGCGCGGGCATGGTCGTGCTGACCGACCGCTACATTTATTCGATGATTGCGCGCGCCCAAGTGCGCGGCGCGGACCCGAAATGGATTCGCCAAGTCGTCGGCTTTGCGCTCGTGCCCGACGCGATTTTTTATTTGCAAGCCGACCTCCCGCATTTGGTGCCGCGCGTCTTGGCTGAGCAAGGCGGTTTCGATTATTGGGAATCGGGCACCGATTTGTTCAAAGGGCGCAATTTGTTTCGCAATTACGTGCGCTACCAAACGCGCTTGTTGATGCAGTTCGATGCGATTGCGCAAGAATTCGGCTTTCGCCGCATTGACGCCAATCGCACGATCAAAGAAGTGTATAACGAATTACGCCGCGAGGTGGCTGCCGTCGTCGCGCCGATGAAGCGCACGCTGTCGAGTCATCAGTGATCAGTTGCCAGTGATCAGTGATCAGTTGCCAGTGATCAGTTCACTGATTACTGATCACTGATTACTGATCACTGATTACTGATCACTGATTCGCCACAAGACGATGGACTCGTCGTATCCGCGGAGACGCGTCTCGAAAGTTTCACAGCGCGAATCGCGCTGCGCGCGCAGCCACTCGGCGACCTCGGGATCCTGCGCCACCACGTCGGAAATCAGAATCTCCGCGCCGTTCGCCAAACTCGCAATGCGCGCCGCGATGTTTACCGTACTGCCAAAATAGTCGAGCCGCTCGTTCAAGTTCACCGCGATGCACGTGCCGGAATGAATGCCCACTTTGAGCGCGAGCGACGGCAGATTTTGCATCGCGGCTTGCGCCTCCCACATCGCGCGCAGCGCGTTGACGGGACGCCGAAAAACCGCCATCACGGCATCGCCCATCGTTTTCACGACCGCGCCTTCGTGCGCGCTGACGGCATTGCGCAGAACGTCAAAATGATTCAGCACGCGTCCGAACGCGGGCGCATCGCCGATTTGACGATAGAGCTCGGTGGAACGTTTCAAATCGGTGAATACCAACGTCAGCGCGCCGACGGAAAATTGTTCGCCCGCGCGCAGGGCTTCATTGGCAAACAAATCGCGAAACGTTTGCAACGCGGTCACGTCGGCGGCGGTCACGGCTTGATCGCTCCACGCCCAGCGTTCCAAAATAAAAAGTTGGTCTTGGTCCGTCGCGTTTTCAAAATGCAAGTGCGGTTCCAAACCAACGTGCGGCTCCGCAGGCGACCAATCCTCTTTGTCTGCGCGCAATACTGCTTCGGGCGCGCCCTGCGCTTCGGCAAACAAAAACTGTCCACCGCGTTTGCGCGGCGTGCGCAGACGATAGCGTCCCGCTTCCAACGGCAGTGCAATGGTCGCTTTGGCATGGGGTGACAAGTGTTGTTGCGCATAAATGTGCGGCGTCACTTGCGGTCCGCCGAGGCAATACACCCGCGCCGTGATCTCGCGCACAGTAGGATTCGGATGGAACGACAATTCCACTGAACGCTCGAAATTTACTTGATAGTCAATGTTGCACGCGTCACAATGAATTTCTGGATGAATTTTGTCGAGCGCAGACGCCGTGTTGCTCGCGCCGCGACACAAGGGGCATAACAAATCCCATTCCAAATCGAGCACGCCCGCGCGCGTCGCGTGCAGATACAATTCCAACACGTCGCGCCGCGCCGCGCCCCACGCATCGGCAAACGCGTACGGACGCATGCGCGCCAGCGCAATCTCATCGCCAAATTCAATCGCCTCGAACAATATGTCAATCAAGGCGAGTGAGAACCCGCGCGCCGCCAGGGCTTGACGCGCGGCGTCCAGGCGCAAGCGTCCTTCCGGCGCCAATGCAGATTTTTTTTGCAGTGGCGGCGTTGCGCTGGCTTGGCTCAATTCCGCGTCGTACTGTTTCACCGCGCGGGCGACGTTGCGCCGCGTTAAAAATCCGATTTGCAGCGGAATTGTCAACACGCCGAGCAAGTTACGCGGCGTCACGCGCGTACTGTACACCAAATGCGTACCGCCATCCGCGCGCGGCTGCAATTCGACGCGCACCGTCGCGCGTTTCAGCGGGCTACCGATATAGCGGCGCACGACGGCATAGCGAAACGGGCGCACCCATTCGAACGGTTCTTCGTCCCATTCGACGGCAATGCCCAAAAACAAAAAACCGAGATGCCGGTCGGCGCCGCGCTGCTCGATCATGCGACCTTCCAGCGCGGGAATGCCCGCATCGCGGTTAAAGCGATTCGTGTCTGCCATGCGCGTCCACAATGCTTCCGGCGGCGCGCGTGTATCAAATTCCCAAACGTAATTAAATTCCGACACTCCTCATCCCCTACCCCTTCTCCTAATGGGCGAAGGGGAAACCGTCACAACTTGGCAGTTAGCGCGCCCAATGCTTCGCGATAGGCGTGGCAAAAGACCGCTGCGACAAGTTCGGGCAACTGTGCGCGCAATTCGGCGATGCGCGATTGCAAATGTGCATGATACGCGGCGATGGCTTGCAAGTCTGGCGCGTCCTCACCGCGCGCGCGGGCGCGCCGTGTTTCGATGGTCATAAAACCGGTCAATGCTTTCGCTCCGACGACCGCATCTTGCACGCTGCCCAAATGGTCTTGCAGCGCGACCAGCGGCTCGATCAACGCGACCGGTTTTTCGCCGAAGGCGTCCGCGAAAAATTCCAGCGTGTAACGCAGCCGTTTCGCGTCAATGCGCAGCGCGTGCAGCTCTTCCAGCGACGCGATTTCCCAACGCGTTTCGTACTTGCGCACCGCGCCATATTGCTTCCAAATCAACGCCGGCACCATGTCCCCTACGCGCGGGTTCACCTGCGTGTCTTGTTCTTGCAGAAACTCGTTTGTCCGCGTCACCCACTGCGCGTACGCGGGACTGTCCAACAATTTTGCAAGCGCGTTTTGCGCCGCGGCGCGTTCGTCGCTCCACACTTCCATAACCATCTGCAATGCCGTGCTCTCCGACGCGGGCGCGTTCGCGCGATAGCTGTCCAACGCCGCGCCGAGCACGTCAAAATTGCGCGCCCTACCCAACACATCGCGCAGCTCTTCCAACACGGGGCGCCTTTTTTTTACGCGCTTGTTGGAGAAATACGCGCGCAAGAGGCGCAGCGCGGAATTCATACGACGGCACGCGACGCGCATATCGTGTACCGCTTCCAGGTCGTCGTTCGCCCGCACTTGCTCTTCCAACGCGCGCAATTTCTCAAATTGACGTGCAATGATTTTGCGCGCGGCGTCGCCCAATAAATCGCCGGACGCGAGCAGCGGCTGGGGCGCGGCAGAACGCGGCGCCGCGCGCCGCGCGTTGGCATCGGCGCGCGCGACGAGCGGCGGAACCAAGACCTCGCGCCACAAGTCGGCTTTTTTGTTCGCGCGCTGCACATTCCGCCGCGCGCCTTTGCCTGCCACCACCACCTCGACGATGGAATCCAAAGTAATCGTTTGAATCGTGGTGGCTTGCGTTTTGGTATAGTCCAGTCCGTCGGCAACGCGCAGGATTGCGGCAAGTGCGAGCGTGATGCGTTTGGTTGCATCGTCAAACGCGCCAAACAGCGCGTCCTGCTCGGGCTTGACTTTTTTGCGATTGAACAAGACGAGGCACGCGAGCACATCGCGCTGCACTGCGGAAAATCCTTCGAGGTCGTGCACAAGAATTACATCGTGCGCGACGCGGTGATGCCACTGATCCGCATCGGCGTGACTGCCCAGGTTGTGCAGCAGCGCGCCGGTTTCGAGCACCGCGCGCCATTCGTCCGGAATGGCATGGATTTGACGCGTCGCGTCAAACAGTTCCAGCGCGCGTGCGGAAATGAATTGGGCATGCGCCAGATCGGCGGGGTCTTGCGGCAGCAATGCGGTGGGGAGTGTTTTGCCGGACGCGCCGCGCAACGCGCGTTCCACCGCAGCGGGGGGAAAAATTTCGAGGCGCGCTTGCAAAAACGCGCGCGTCAATTTGTGAATTTGCGCAGGGCGCATATCCAGTTCCGCCGCGAGCGCTTTGGCGGTTTTGCCGTCTGCCCACTCCAAAAGTATCCGCGCGCGGCGGCGCGCGGTTTCATCAGGATCCTGCGCGAGCGCATTCAGCATAAACCGCTCGCGCTCCGAGAGGGTCTTTTCGCGCGTTTCCACATGAACTATGGTAGGGGCGAAGCATTTTTCATTTTCCCGGAAAATGAAAAATGCTTCGCCCCTACGCGCGCGAATTTAACCCAAGCCCGGCAAGCCCGCGCCGAGACCGCCGGTCGCGGCGTTCATGCGCTGCGATGCCATCGTTTGCGAGCGTTCGTGCGCTTCGTTCACCGCCGCCATCAACAGGTCTTCGAGCATCGTCGGATCGTCTGCCGCCTCTTTGATCGCTTCGGGATCAATTTTGATGGCCAAGATTTTTTGATGCCCGTTCATCGTGACGGTGACCATCCCGCCGCCGACGGTCGCGCTGACCTGCTCATTTTCCAATTGCTGCTGCGCTTCGAGCATTTTCTTTTGCAGCTGTTCGACTTGCTTTTGCAGCGCGGCGGGATTGAACCCGCCCATGCCGCCGCGTTGGGGAAAACCTTTTTTGCTCATTCGTCTGGTTCCTCGTTTTCAATGATATTCGTAACTTTCCCGCCGAGATTCATGCCCGTACGAATCAGCGGATCGTTCTGCGCCGCGCGCATTTTTTCGCGTTTGGGTGAAACAATGCACTTGATGTGACACGGCGCGCCAAAAGTGTC
This sequence comes from Chloroflexota bacterium, assembly GCA_016209205.1. GTDB lineage: Bacteria > Chloroflexota > Anaerolineae > UBA4142 > SHND01 > SHND01. The sequence continues at coordinate 19,621 of JACQWQ010000088.1, read as the reverse complement.
TTGCAAGAGGCGCGCAAACTGTACCTTGGCATTCTTGTCGTTATCAAAACGCGTCTGGTGCAATTCGTAAAAAAAGCCAATCGTCACCGTATCGTCCTTGAGCGCAACCGGTTCTGCATCTTTGAGAAAAGGCGCCATCGCTTTGTTTACTTTTTGGAACGCTTTAATCAAGCTCTCCCAATTTTTTTTCAACGCGGGAATGGAGAGCACGCCGAAAATTTCCGGCGGATCGTTTTCAGCGGGCGGCGTTGGCGCTTTGGCGCTCTTTTTCGGCGCGGTCACGCGTTGGTACGTCGGCTCCGCTTTCGGTTTCGGCGCAGTTGCCAAAGGGTTCGCGGACGCAGCGGGCGCGCCCGTGCGCGCACCGGACGCGGGCGCGGCGGCGACAGCCACGGGCGTGGGGTCCATCGTCGCTTCGACGAGCGCCATTTCGAGCGGCAGCGTCGGGCTGGCGCTGTTGCGCAGATCGAGCGCCGCTTGCGAAAACAGCCGCAGCGCGCGTGAGCATTGCTCCGCGTTCATTTGCGCCGCGAGCGCGCGCATTTCGCCGCGCACTTCGTCGCCCACGTTCAACGTCGCGTCGCTCTTTACGACAAACATCAAGACGCCGCGCAAATACTCGACCACATCGCGCGCAATTTGACGCGGGTCCGCGCCCGCATCCACCGCCGCGTCCACCGCCGCGATCCCGCGCCCGATTTCGCGCGCGGCAATCGCCGCCGCAATTTCGTGAATGATTTCGCGCGACGCCGCGCCGAGCAAAATTTGCACGTGGCGCAGCGTGATCGTGTCGCCGCTGTACGCGGAGAGCTGATCGAGCAAACTGGTGCCGTCGCGGAAACTGCCGTTCGCCTGACGCGCGACGAGTTCCAGCGCGGCGGGTTCGAGCTCCATGCCTTCTTTTTTGGCAATGTCGCCCAACTGCTGCATCAATTCGTGCAGCGTCGCGCGTTTGAAATCAAAGCGTTGGCAGCGCGAAGTGATCGTCGCGGGCACGCGATTGACTTCGGTCGTGGCGAGAATGAAAATGACGTGGGGGGGGGGTTCTTCGAGCGTTTTCAACAGCGCGTTGAAGGCAGAGGTAGACAACATGTGACAGTTTGCCACGAGAATATCGCGTATGAAATAATTGTGGTTGTCCGCAACCTCGATATTGTAGACATATTCGGGTGATGCGACACGCTCAACGCGCTTGACAACACTTGCGCCGAGTCCACCCAAGCTTCCGTCATCGGATGGCGGACAGAATCTGCCTCGATACTCTGGCAGCAGTTTGTATTCCATGCTAGGTGGGACATATTCGGAAATTGCTTGATGCAGACGATGAGTCCCTTCAACCGTAAGCCAGATCACGGGACCCTTCTCCGTTCGACTAATGCCCCCTTCGATGCTCCATTTGTCGCCAAGCCATTCCAAAACCAGCTGCGCTTCCTCATAGGGAAATGAATAGAGTGGCAGAGTGGAACGACTAACTGGATAGTTCGTTTGCGTTCCATCTTTTCTCGTATAGGGATTTTTTGTCGTAATTAACGAACCATCATCAAGATACCACAAGGCGAGACCCAAGGGCGTAAGACGGTCAAGGTATTCGCGCGTAACGCGTTTGCGCCCATTAGCATCATAAAGTTCGCGCTGTAACTCGGCGATCTGGGGGCGACTCAACGTGCTGAGGTGAAAAATTCCCTTCTTTGAGAAAGATTGGGGGATGATTTGAAAGTAAGGGGTGGTTTCCACAAGATCGCCCATCAATTGTTGTTTGTAATCGAGATATTCTTTCTGTGCGATCCCTTGTGTAATGCTAAGACGACCGCGCATTTTGCTGCCAGTCAGACTGAGGGAACCGTCTCCAAGGGCTGCGCCCGCAACGACATCCAATTGGTGCTGCGTGATTCGCTCATAGTTGGCATATACAAACTGCCCCACGTCGAGCTCACCTGCACGCAACATTCCTTGCGGGGTATAAAACTTGTGATTGAGCGTGCAGACAAGCGCGCGGTTGTTATCAAAGGTAATCCGCACAGTCGGCAAAGTAGGTCGCTTTCGGATATGCCGCACAATCGGTTTCGATTCTAAACTGCGGGTCGTTTCATTGAACGAGAGTGCGTGTACCTGCAGCTGTTCTTCGACAATTCTACCGATAGGCATTTTTGTTCCGTCTGAGAGCGAAACCAAATCCTCGTACCGAAAACATTCATCAATGACATATACCTTGTATTTGGCTTCACTCGGGCGAAAATCAATCTTGTCGCGCAAATCGCGAATGTTGTCCACGCCCGTATTCGACGCGGCGTCAATTTCGACGAGATCGAGCAGGCGTTCTTCGTTGATGGCGCGGCAAATGGCGCACTTGTTGCAAGGGCGTTTCGCGGGATCGGGATCGAGACAATTAACCGCTTTGGCGAGAATGCGCGCGGTAGACGTTTTGCCCGTACCGCGCGTGCCGGTGAACAGATACGCGTGCGCGACGCGATTCAACACCAACGCGCTGCGCAACGTGTCGGTAATATGGTCTTGGCCTTGCACGTCGTCGAACGACTGCGGGCGATATTTGAGATATAACGCTTTGGCTGGCACGAAGCAAAGAATAGCATTAACGCGTAAAATGGGCAAACGATGATAGAATTACCGCAAAATCCAACTCAAGGAGCGCATTGTATGAAACTCCGTTTCCTCTTGTTCGGTCTGATGGCGCTTGGCGCAATGTGGCTCGCTCTCGCCGCGTCTCCGGTGATGGCGGCAGATGTCAAGGTCGGTCTGTTGCCGGGGCAGACGGCGACGATACCGATGAGCTATTGGTGTCTCGATTACGGCAAACCGTTTCCCAAAGCGATTGACAAACCGGGCGGACGCGCCTCCGATGAAGTCGTCGCCGTGCTGGAAGCTGCGATTCAAAGCGGCGCAGTGGTCAGCGACACGTATCAAACGGCATTGGCAATTTGGCGCGTGCGTACTGGCGAGTTTCAAGATTATGCCAACAAAGGCAGCGCGCTCGCTGCGCAAATCTACGACCACTCGCTCCAGCTTCAGGTAAAACCCATTCCCGCTGACGTGCTCTCGCTTGGCGATGCCGTCCAGCAAGGCAAAGTTTCGGTGACGATTCAAAACTTTACTGAAATCAAAGAGGAAGGTCTGCCGGGGAATGCGTTTCACGGCACGGCAGATGTGATTGTCACCAACATCAGCCCAGCCCCAGTCGAGTTTGTTTTTTACGAAGGCACGCTTTTTGCGCCCGCTGGTGGTGAGGACGCGCAAAGCTTGTTGGCGCATCTGAATCCACAAAAGCAGCCCGAACTGCCCAGAACCGGCGCGTCATTCGGAGAACGCAACTTGACGGTGGTAATCGCCGCCGCGCTCGGTCTCGCGCTCGCTGCCATTGGCGTGCTTGTCATCCGTCGCAGTTACACTGCCGCGCGCGCCTAGAGCGAATTCCGTGTCGAGTCGTCTCTTGCAAATCACGGTATTTTGCGCGGGATTCGCATCACTGGGCGTGGAACTCGCGGCATCGCGTTTGCTTGCGCCGTTTTTTGGCGCTTCGCTGTTAGTGTGGGCGAATCTGATCGGCGTGATTTTGATTTATCTCAGCGTCGGCTATTGGCTCGGCGGGCGTTGGGCGGACCGCGATCCGAACCCGCGCACGTTGTTGCTCATACTCGCGGGCGCGGGTTTGGCCGTAGGCGTTTTGCCTTTTGCCGCCGCGCCGCTTTTGGAACTAGCCATTCCCGCGCTCGCGCAGTTCAATGCAGAACTGGGACTCGTTTCGTTTCTCGGCGTCGTCATACTGTTTGCAATTCCCGTGACGCTGCTGGGGTGTGTGCCGCCGTTCGCGTTACGGCTCGCGACGCGCGATGTAAGGACGGTCGGCGCGACGGGCGGCGGCTTGTACGCGCTGTCCACCATCGGCTCGATTCTCGGCGTGTATCTCACCGTGTTCTGGATGATTCCAACGCTCGGCACGCGCGTGACGTTCGTCGTTTTCGCCGCTGCGCTGCTCGCGGTCGCGTTCTTTGGTTTGACGATAACGCGCGCAAAAATCCTCTCGTTTCTCGCCCTCTTGTTTCTCTTGCTTCTCTTGGGCCTCGCGCGCGTAAACCCCACGCGCAGCATCAAGCCACTGCCCAACGCAATCCATGAAACCGAATCGGCGTACAATTTCATTCAGGTCATTGAGGAAGATCACTTGCGGCTGCTGACGGTGAACGAAGGGCAGGCATATCAATCGGTGTATTATCCGGGCATGGTTTTACTCGGCGGGTATTGGGATTTGTTTCTGCTAACGCCCTACTTGAATACGCCAGAGCCGCCGCGTTCGCTCTTGGTCGTCGGGCTTGCCGCGGGGACGGTGACGAAACAATTCGCGCAGGTGTATCCCGACATTCAAATGGACGGCATCGAGATTGATCCCGAAATCGTGCGCATGGGGCGCGAGCTGTTTGACATGCGCGAGCCGAACCTGAACGTGATTGTGGACGACGGACGCGCGGCGCTGCGTAAGAATGACAAACGCTATGATGTGATTGTCGTGGATGCCTATCGCCAGCCGTACGTGCCGTTCCATCTCGCGACGGTCGAGTACTATCGAGAACTCGGCGCGCATTTATCCGCGCGCGGCGTGATCGCTCTCAATGCGGCGCGCACGCCTTCGGACGCGCGCTTGGTGAACGCGTTGGCGCAAACGCTCCAGCAAGTTTTCCCGACGGTGCTGCTGCTGGAATATCCGAACGATACCAACACGGTCATTCTCGCGTCGCCACAGCCCGTGACGTTGGACGAATATCGCGCGCGTTTGGACGCACTGGAAAATCCAACTTTGCGTGAGATCGCGGACATTGCGCTGCCCTACGCGCGCGTCTTTGACGGCGGCGGACTCGTTTTCACGGACGACAAGTCAGCGGTGGAAAATCTCATTCATTCCATCATTTTGGATGCGACCATTTTCGCCGGAGAAAAAAACAAGCCATGAAACAACCATCCACGCTCGTCATTTCCATGTTGCAGTGGGTCATTACGCTGTTGACGCCGTTTGTGCTCATCCTCAGCAGTCTGTATGTTTTCATGACGCCGCAGTTTATCCAGTGGCAGTACGCGCAGCCCGACTTTCCGCCCGCCGATCTTTTTACACTCGACGCGCGCGCATACAACGCGATCGAAACCGTGCTCTATGTGCGCGGCGAACGCACCGAACGACAATTGCGCGACCTGGGCGTGTACAACGCGCGCGAAATCAAGCATTTGATAGATGTGTATAACGTGGCGCGCCCGATGTTCTTGCTGAATCCGCTTTTCATATTCGTGATGCTCGTCGCGTTCGTGCTGTTGTGGCGCAATCCCGCGACGCGGCGCAATGCCGGCAGCGCGCTGTTTTTTGGCGGCGTCTTTACATTCGTGCTCGTGGGCGCGATCGGGCTGTTCGCCGTGTTCGCGTTCGACTCGTTCTTTGTCAGCTTTCACCGCGTCTTTTTCGAGGGCGACACGTGGCTGTTTAATTATACCGACAGCTTGATTCAGTTTTATCCGGTGCTGTTTTGGATGAAAGCAGCGTACGGCATCGCGCTGTTTGTGTTGTTGGGCGCGATTGTGTTTACCGCGTTGGGCGCGTGGTTGATGCGGCGCGTTGACAAAGCAAACGCAGAGGCGCAAAATTAGGCGCAAGGAGTTTGTGTATGGCACGTTCCCCTTTTCCCGGCATGGACCCGTACCTCGAAGACCCGGCAATCTTTCCCGATTTGCACGAGCGTTTGATTGGCATCATCGCGGAACAATTGTCGCCGCGTCTCGCGCCGAAATATGTCGCCGAGTTGAATACGCATATGCTGATTGACGAGGAAGAGCCAGATAGAAAAAGCATCATTCCCGACGTGACCGTCGCCAAACTCAAAGAAGCAGCGGTTGCGTATGCCGCCACACCGATTGAACCCGTACCGGTGCGCGTGCCGTTATCGTTTCCGACGCGCGTGACGCGTGTAGAGATTCGCAAGAGCAAGCATCAAGCATTGGTGACGGTCATTGAAATTCTTTCACCCGTGAACAAACGTCCGGGCAATGGGCGCACGGCCTACAAAGACAAACGCGCGACCCTCTTTCAGAGTCGCGCGCATTACATCGAAATTGACTTGCTGCGAAAATATCCGCGCATGCCGTTTGAGGGCAACCTACCGCCCAGCGACTATCTCGCGGTGGTGTGCAATGGCGATACGCGCCCGCACTGCGACGCCTATCCGATCATGCTGCGTCAACACCTGCCTGTGCTGCCGATTCCTCTCTTGCAACCCGATCCACCTGTACCGCTCGATCTGCAAGACGCGCTCGTCACCGCATACGAACGCGCGCGTTATGACTTGCGCGTCAACTATCGCGAGCCGCCGGATCCGCCGCTCGGTGCGGAGGATGTCGAATGGGCAAGTGCGCTGCTGGCAAAGCAGTCATAGCCCAACGCAAATGTCGTGCGCGCAATGCGCCGGGCAGAACAGCGGGAATTGGTTCCTCAGTACTGCCCCTTACTTCTCATTGCCGATGGTATTTTATCGTCGTAAAGTGGGATTGTGAGATAACGATGTCGGATCGTGTAATCTCGCTCCTCCTCCTTGAGATGCCGCTGTGGGTTTGATACAGGCGGCATCTTTTTTTTGCGCGGCGCGCGGCAAAAAAGCAGATCAAGCGTGTGGGTCGCGTCTTGCCCTGCCGCGTTGAGCAAATGGATGAGGCGGCGCGGCAGATGGGCATTGACAAGGAATTTCATATCGCCAGCGGAAGGACGCGTTTAACATGTGCGAGACGCGCAGCGTACGCCAACGCGGCGCGAATATCATCCTCTTCCAAATCGGGATAGTCCGCCAAAATTTCCTCATGCGACATGCCCGCGCTCAAAAGTTCCAAAATGAGTTCGACGGGATAGCGCAACCCGCGCAAGCTGGGCTTGCCGTGACAAATCGCCGGATCGAGCGTAATCCGTTCCAATAGTTTTCTCGCGTCAAGCGTAGACGATTGCATTACGTGGTGTTCCCTTTCAGAGCGTCCGGTATAGAACGTGTCCGCGAAATCGTCAATCAAAAAACTCCGGTGGTTACCCACAAATGTTAGGAGGCAGTTGCACTGCCGTCGGGGGAACGCGCAGTCCAACTGCGCTATAACAAGATGTGGGTAATCACCAGAAAACTCTGCGATTTACTCGCAGCGATTTTTCACGGCCGCGTCGTTTCCCTCCGCGGCGGCGTCGCGGTCGGCGGCAGACACGTTTGCCCTTTCAAAAAATCGTCGAGACCGCGCGCGATTCCTTGCGCCATTTCGTCTTGATGGTTCACCAGAAATTCGCGGTCATGTCCGAGAAAGCCGAGCTCGATAATCGCGGCAGGCGTGGTCGGGTCAATTTTGCGAAAGCCGTGATATTCCGTCATGTTGCGCGTGATGGTGTTGGCGTTGAACGGTTTGTCGTATTTCGCCGCAACCTTGTCGTAACTGCGCGTGAGGCACGTCACGAGCCGCTCGTCCTGTTGCTCATTGTCGCTCGGCGCCGCGTGCGCGATTTTGTAACCCGTCGCGTACGCATAGTCCGCGCCCTGTAAACACGAATCGGCGTGAATCGAAAGAAACGCGCGCGGCGCAAAATCCGGATTCACATCCTTGTAGACCGGATCGAACTCTTGCAAGAGTTGAACGCGATATCCTTTGCGTTCCAAGAGCGCCACCGTTTTATCCGCCACGCTTTTGTTAATGTCCACTTCGCGCAAGCCGTCGGGACAAATCGCGCCGCTGTCACGCACCGCCGGCACACTATCGCCCGATTCGGGCGCCCAATGCCCCGCAACAATTGCCGCGTCCGGCACGCTCGGCGTCGGTTTGGGCGTCGGCGCGGGCGTCGGCAGTTCCGGGAATTTGGGAAATATAAAAAACGGCGCTTCGGTGGGCACGAGCGTGGCGTCGGGGTCCGGTGTGAATTCGGCAGGCGGCGCGGCGGGCGGAAGCGGCTGCATGTTGGCAAAGACGTAAATGCCTATGCCGACCACCATCGAAAACGCAGCATACTTGAGCCAACCGAACGGATTGCGTTCTGTTTTGCGCGATGCACGTCTGGCGCGCGGTGCGGGCGCGGCATCCTCCACAGGCGCGGCGGGGGAACGCGAACGTCCACTCCGGCGCGGCGCGGAGGGCGTGCTTGCGCCGACAGCTTGACGTTTGCGCGGCTGCACTTTGCCATTGCGACGCGGCAGCGGCTTGAAATCGGAGGGATCACCGGACATGAGAAAAGAAAGGATGAAGGATGAAGGATGAAACAATGCTCAATGCTCAATCATCCAATTTCCAACCTCCAACCTCCAACCTCCAACCTCCAGACGTTCCACCGGAACGTCTCTACGTCCAACTTCCAACCTCCAACCTCCAACTTCCAATTTCCAATTTCCAATTTCCAATTTCTAACGCAACACCCGCGCATCCCCTACGCGCTTGGTCACGTGCTGCGCGTCGAGGTGTTCGAGGAACGCAATCGCGTATTTACGGCTCGTATCAAAATGGTCGCGTAATTCTGCCGCCGTGATCTGCGGCTGCGTTTGCAAAGTGTTGACCACCCACTGCTGCATCGTCGCGCGCGCGTGCGGCGTGAGCAGCACATTCAGCGCAATACGTTCGACCGCGCCCTGTTCGACGAGCGCGTTCAAAACCTCCGCGCCGACGGCGGCTTCGGCATCGCTCACGGAAGGCGGATTGTACGGCGCACGCGCGAATTGTTTCAACAGCGCGTTTACCTTGACTTGGGTCGCGGCGTCAAATTCGACGCGGTGGGTCGCCAGCGCCGCATTTTTTTCCGCCACGCGCACGCGTTGTTCCAACGCGCTCTGCTCCAACAGCGCATCAAACACGCGCGGCGTAAAATTCAATTTGCTTTTCAATTCTTGGCGCGGCATTCCGGCGCGCAAGGGGAATTGTTTGTGATACGCGGCGAGTTCGCGCATCATTTTTTCGCGCCAGCGTTCCCACGTTCCTTGCGCAACGTATAGCGCGCTGCGTTCCTCGCCCAGTGCGAGCACATCCCCGTTCTTGGTCAATTCCGCAACGGCGCGGCGCGTCGTCGCCTCGTCCAACGCAATGCCGTGAACCATTTCGCGGAGTTCGAGCGCGGGATGCTGTTCGATGAATTGCCGCACAAGTTCGGCGGGCGTGCCTTGCGCGGCGCGTTCCAGTTGCTGAATGACTTCCGGGCGCTTGCGTTTGTGCCGCGCGCGCGGGTGCGGCGCGACAATCTCCCCCCCCCCCACCGTAATGCTCGGCGACGCGTAGCGCAAAATAAAGCGGTCGCCTTTCGCGGCGACGAGGGGCGCGTGCAGCAGCAATTGCGCCCAACCGCGCTGCCCCGGCGCCAACGCGTCGGTTTCCAGCAAACGCACGCGTGCGCCGACTTCGGACGCGTACAAAAACATTTCTAACGCTTGCCCGTGCGCGAGCGGTTTCGGCGCGGACGGCAGCCATTCGATGCGCGCGTCGAGCAGCGTCGTCGGCGCGTACGTATCGGGTAAAACGATGACCTCGCCGCGCGCGATTTCGTCGGTTGGCACGTTGGCGAGATTGATGGCGACGCGTCCGCCGGGCAGCGCGGTTTCCAATTTTTGCTTGTGCGCTTGCAGACCGCGAATCCGCGTGCGCGCGCCGCGCGGCGCAATTTCCACATCGTCGCCGACCGAAAAATGTCCATCGCTCAGCGTGCCGGTGACGACCGTGCCGAATCCGCTCATCGTGAATACACGATCCACCGGCAAACGCGGGCGGCGATGATCGAATTTTTCGGCGACACGCGCGAGCACGCGTTCGAGCGCCAGCTGCAATTCATTCAACCCGACCCGTGTTTTGGCAGAGACCGGAATGATTTCCGCGTCGCGCAAACAAGTGCTGGCAAGTGCGGCGCGAATTTCCTCCTGTACGAGGTCGAGCCAGCCGGGTTCGAGATCCAGGTCCGTTTTGGTGAGCGCGACGACGCCGCCTTGAATTTTCATCAAGTCGAGGATGGCGAGATGTTCGCGTGTTTGCGGCATGATGCCTTCGTCGGCGGCAACGACCAACAACGCGACGTCAATCCCGCCGACGCCCGCGAGCATATTTTTGATGAACCCTTCGTGCCCGGGCACATCTACGAGCGAAATGGTTTCGCCGTGCGGCAGCGTGAGCCACGCGAAACCAAGATCAATCGTCATGGCGCGCGCTTGTTCTTCTAAGAGCCGGTCGGGGTTGATGCCCGTGAGGGCTTGGACGAGGGTGGACTTGCCGTGGTCAACATGCCCGGCGGTGCCGACGAGACGCATCGAATCATTCAGACCTGACAGGTTTCTATCGCGGGCGCGCCAATCAACTCATTCGCGCAGTACGCCGCGCACGCGCAAGTGAAACGTACAGTTTAGAAACCTGTCAGGTCTATAGGTTTTCGTCCACGGGGCGGGTAGGCGGCGCGGGCTTTTTCACTTTGGCGCTGGCGCGTTCGTTTTCGATGCGCGTAATCACATCGCTGGCGTATTGTTCGTAACGCGCATTGGTGCTGCGCCCGTAATCAATTTGCATCCGCATCACATCCGCCAAAATCGTCATCATGCGCAAGCGGTCGGCGTCCATCCGTTCGCGCAGTTCGCGAAACTCGTCCATCACGTGCGGACGCCATTCGTCAATCGGGTCGAACCGCGAACCCATCGCCGCGATTTTTTTGGACCAGTCGTCGCGCATAAATTCCCATTCGCGCTGGGTGACCTCTTCGCGTTTGGCGAGGGCTTGCTTCATCGTGTCGAGCTCTTTGCGCATGAAATCTTCGTTCAATTTTTGACGCTGCGTCAGGCGCGGCTCGATCTGCTTTAACTGCGTTTCCAATTCGCGCAAGAGCGCGAGATACCCGCGCGTTTCTTTCGGCAAATCGAGCAGCGGGCGCAACTGCGCTATCCAGTCTTCCATCTCGCGGCGCTGGACTTTCATCTGCTCGTTCCATTCCGTCACTTGACGCGAGCGCGTTTGGTCGGAGCGCCGCATCGTTTCGAGCGCGTCGGCGCGGTCTTGGCGCAAGCGGTCGGCGATCTGCTGCACTTCGGCGATCAATGCACCGGTGCGGCGCACCCATTCTTCGGCAACTTGAATGCGCCCGTTCATGCTTTCCATGCGCTTGTTCAATTCTTCGATGCCGCGAATAAAGGCAACCTGGCCGCCTTCGAGACGTTTTAACGTATCGTGATCGCCTTGAATGAAACGCTGGCTCTGCACGAGTTCGTCAATTTTCGTGCTCAGGGCTTCGACGGCTTTGTCGAGCCGGTCCCGATCCAACGTGCGCACTTGCAGATATTCCCCTTCGCGTTGTTGGGCGCGGCGGTCGGCTTGCTCGAACATGACGGTGACTTCGGTCTTGAGCTGCGCGAGCGCGCTCTCGACCTGCGAATAGCGCAGCGCCTGTCCTTGCACACGCGCCAGGCGCCCCTCCATATCTTGCAGCCCTTTGGCCAATCCGTTGATTTGAGACAAATAGGTCTCGATCTTGCCGTTCAACTCGGTGAGGGCGACGCGGTCGCGGCGCTGTTCCTCGTCAAGCCAGGTGAGTTTCTGAATCGTTTGATCGGATGTCATGGTTCCTCCGGCAGAATTGCGCGGTGATTATACATCAAAAGCGGCGCATGTTTCGATTTTATCCTCGCATCGAATCGCATATAATCGCTTCATGCCTACGCGCGAAGAAATCATCGTCCAACATGTTGCGCCTTTTCTAAACTCACGGCTGCATGTTCTCGAAATTGGCGCGGGCAATGGGCTTGTCGCCGAAATGCTGCATCAACGCGTGGGCGCGCGTTTTACGCTGCTGGATGTGGTAGATTATAACCGCAGCGCGTTTCCCCTCTATGTGAATGACGGCAGGCATTTGCCGTTCCCAGATGGCAGCTTTGACGTCACGATGCTAATTTTCGTGCTGCATCACAATCCCGACCCGCGCCCGGTGCTGCGCGAGGCGCTGCGCGTTTCCGCGCAGGGCGTCCTCTTGGTGGAAAACGACGTGCGCGGCATTCTCAAGAAGCCCATCACGCAATTGCTGGACTCGGGCGAAGCGGTGCGCCGCGGGGTGCCGCGCTGTTATTTTACCAAATCGGTGGACGAATGGCTGGCACTGCTGCAAGAAATCCCCGCGCGCGGCGAATTGCTCTCTACGTTCAAGATCGGTTGGTTTTGGCATAACGCGGTTTTGTTTGCCGCCAAATAGGTTTTCGCACAGCACATGCCCCCAGCGGGATGAGAATAATGCCGCCAACGGCGCGATAGTTCATTGTGAGCTCCAGACTTGACTGAATATTTTCAATGAAATATCGTAGCGATATTGGATGTCAAAATGCCCGTTACCAAATTCCTCGTGACGATACGCAATCCCGGCGCGGTTCAAGCGCGCGCAAAACGTGCGCGCACCGAATTGTAAATTGAATTCATCGCGCGTGCCGCAGTCGAGATACAACAACGGAAGTGACCGCAGCGCGCCTTCGTACTGCGGAATCAACTCAATCGGGTCCCACGCCTTCCAGCGCGCCCACACCGCGTCGCACCATTCGCCCGTTTCCACGTCGAACGGCAAATCAAAACCCCACGGCGATGCCACATTCGGCGAATAACACGACGCGTATCCGATGGTGCTGAGAATCGCGTGAAAGTCGCCTTTCTTGGGGCGCACGTCGCGGAACGTCTCGATAAATCTTTGCACGCCGCCGAATTTTTCAATCCCGCGCAGAAACCCCGTGAAATCGGAACGATAACACAAATCAAAGTGCATGTCGCCGCTGTGACACGCGACTGCGCCGAACGTTTCGGGATGATGCATGCCCAGCGTCAACGCGCCAAAACCGCCGGAACTTTTGCCTGCGACGGCGCGGCGTTCGCGCACGGGGATGGTGCGAAACGTCGCGTCCACCCACGGCACGAGTTCGTCAATCAAAAAATCCATGTAGCGTCCCGTGCCCGCCGAATTGATATATTGACTGCCCCCGTACCGCGTAAAACAATCGGGCAGGACGACGATCATCGGCTGGATCGCGCGCGTTTCGATCAACCGGTCCAAACGCTGCTGGATATTTTCATCCCACGCCGATTCATTGAGCATCATCGTGCCGCGTCCCGTAAAACCCACGAGCAAATAGACGACGGGGTAGCGCGCGTTTGCATCATAATCCGGCGGCAGATAGATCGCCGTACGGCGCACGTGTGGATCATTCAAAAAATTTCCGCTCAAGACCTTACTGGTGACGTTGTGAATTTGGACTTGACTGGGTTGCATAGGTTTCTCACTCGCTGTTTCCAGACCCCACGTGTTTTTCAACAGCATCGTTCGTCGAATCACCATTTGCGGCGAAAACACGTGGGGTCTGGATGGATTGACGGTGATTATAAACGCATTTGACAAATTGATTTCATGGGGCTATAACCAGCGCGCCAATCCCCGTAGGACACAATCCAATAGCATACAGCCCTGCGCACCGCATCCCTGTTTGCTCCGCTCGCGTTGTGCCCCAGAGGATAGGATTTGTCGCCGTCGCGACGCAGAATTCACCAAAATTTTATCGGCTGCGTGACCCGGCATTTTGCCGCGTCACGAAAATCTACGCTCTACCCTCAGAGGAGGCAGTATGTCTCGTACAAGGCAGTACGGACCCCCCGTACTCGGCGCGGTCATGCTGGCGCTGTTGACCATTCTATTTGTTTCTGCAGCGCCGCCGACCGCAAATGCATCTCCCGCACTCGCTCCCAATTTTGTCAGTGTTCCCGGCAGTTTCAACGACGAAGTCGGCTGCCCCGGCGACTGGCAGCCCGAATGCAATAATATCCAACTCACGTACGACGCCGGCGACGACGTTTGGCAAGGCACGCTCGCCATCCCCGGCGGCAGCTATGAATACAAAGCCGCGCTCGACAAAAGTTGGGCGGTCAGCTATGGCTTGAACGGCGGTTCTGCCAATATCCCGCTCGCGCTCGGCGGCAACACCAATGTGAAATTTTATTACGACGACAAATCACATTGGATCACCGACAACGTCAATTCCGTCATCGCCGTCGCGCCCGGCAGTTTCCAGAGTGAACTCGGTTGCCCCGGCGATTGGCAGCCCGATTGTTTGCGTTCGTGGCTTCAGGACATGGACGGCGACGGGATTTACACGTTCGAGACCACCGCCTTGCCCGCGGGAAATTACGAAGGCAAAGTTGCCATCAACGAAAATTGGAACGAGAATTACGGAGAAGGCGGCGTGCAGAACGGTCCCAACATTCAATTCAACGTTCCCGTCAACAACGCCAAAGTTACCTTCAAATACAATGCGACGACGCATGTGCCCACCATCAGCGCGGGTCACAGCCCCGACAACAATGTGGAATGGGACGGCTTGCGTCACGATTCGCGCGATTTGTTGTATCGCACGCCCGGCGGCGCGGCGCCGACCGGCACACCGGTCATCCTGCGCTTGCGCACTTTTCACAACGATGTGACCGGCGTCAAAGTGCGCGTGTACGATGTGAATGCGAGCGGACAGCAAATCAATGCCATGACCCTCGTCGCCAGCGATGTGTCGTGTTATCAAAACGACCTCGCGCAAGATACGTGCGATTATTGGGCTTTTACGCTGCCGAACGCGGATGCGAATAATTTGTGGTATCGCTTTATCGTCACGGACGGCACCAAGACCGCGTATTATGCAGACGATACCGCCGCACTCGATGGAGGTCTCGGCGCGCCCAGCAACGAGCAATTGGATCGCAGTTGGGCGCTGATGGTGTACAATCCCGGATTCACCGTGCCGGCGTGGGCAGAGACCGCAGTCGTCTATCAGATTTTCCCCGACCGTTTTTACAACGCCAATCCGGACAATGACCCGCAGACCGGCGATTTGCGCTATGACGATCCCGTGCTCGCCATGCAATGGGGCGTGAAACCAGAGGGCTTTTGCCGCAATTACGCCGACGGCAACACCAATTGTCCCTGGCGCTACGACGATACGCCGCCCGCGGACAGTCCCACCAAAGAACAGCCGCGCGGGCGCGATTATTACGGCGGCGATCTGTACGGCGTGATTCAAAAACTGGACTATTTGAAGGGAATCGGCGTCACCGCGATTTACTTTAATCCTGTTTTTGAAGCGAAATCGAATCATCGCTACGACACGGCGAACTATAACAAGATTGACCCCGCGCTGGGCAACAGTAACGAATGGAACGCGTTGGTCAAGCAAGCCGACGCACGCGGCATTCGTATCATTCTCGACGGCGTGTTCAATCATCAATCCTCGGACAGCGGGCGCTTTGACCGCTACGATCACTATGCGGGCAAAAAAGGCGCGTGCGAAAACGCCAAGTCAAAGTTTCGCGCATGGTTCACTTTCCGCGCGCCTGCCGGCAACGAACCCGCCGCGTGCAAGCCTTCCACGGCTGGCGGGACCGATACATTCTATGTCGGTTGGTTCGGTTTTGACAGCATTCCCGTGTTGAACAAGGCGCTGCCCGCCGTACAAAAAATGTTTATCAAGGGCAACAAGAGCATTGCGGCAAAATGGCTCGACCGCGGCGCAGCGGCGTGGCGCATGGACGTGATGGGGGACTCGTCTTTCCCCAACGGTTATTGGGAAACCTTCCGCAGCACGGTAAAAAATACCAAGAGCGATGCGCTCATCATCGGCGAGTTGTGGCAAAAGGACACCACGCTCTTGCGCTTTTTGCGCGGCGACCGCGCCGACACGACCATGAACTATCGTCTGCGCGATGCGGTGCTCGGCTACCTCACGCCGCAGGCGTTTGACGCGAAAGGGTTCGCGGACAGCGGTTATCAAATCACGCCGTCGCAATTCGCCGCGCGTCTCTCCTCGATTCGCGAGGACTATCCCGACGCCGCGTACTTTTCGCTCTTGAATTTGCTGGACAGTCACGACACCGAGCGCGTATTGTGGGCTTTGACGCCGGGCACGGAAACCACCGCCGACAAGGAAGATAACGCGGCAAACGTCGCGGACGGCAAGAGCCGGATGCGGCTCGCCGCGTTGATTCAATTCACCATGCCCGGAATGCCGACCGTGTATTACGGCGACGAAATCGCCATGACCGGCGACGACGATCCCGACGACCGCCGCACGTATCCATGGGGCGAGGACGCTGCCGACACCCAAATGCGCCAGTACTACAAATCGCTCGCGGAACTGCGCGATAAGAACGAGGCGCTCACCGAAGGCGATTTCCAAATGTTGTACGTCAATGACACGGAAGGCACCGTCGCGTACGGACGCAAGACCGACAAGCGCGCGGTCATCGTCGCATTGAACCGCAGTAACACCACGCGAACCGTCACCATCGCGCTGGATGGGTTCACTCCGGCGGGCACGACGTTTGACGTCGCGTTTTCCACGCCCGAGGGCGCAGCTGCTCCAAACAACGGCAACACGCTCGCCGTAGATGTTGCACCGATGAGCGGCGTCGTTCTCTCGACGAAAAACAACATTGATCTGCAAGCGCCGAACGCGCCGACGAATTTGCACGTGACGGACGAAGGCAGCATGCAAGTCACGCTCGCCTGGGATGATGTCTCCGGCGCGGCGGGTTACAACGTATATCGCAGTCCAGTCAGCGGCGGCGGGCACGTCAAGATTAACGGCGCGCCCATCACGTCGAATCGCTTTAACCTCGCCGACGCGGTAAACGGCGGCACGACCGATACGGGCTTGAACAACGCGACGACGTACTATTACGCCGTCACCGCGCTCGATACGCCCGGCAACGAAAGCGATTACTCGAACGAAGCGAGCGCGCTGCCGCATTACGGCATCGGCTGGGCGAATACGCAGTGGCCCCCCACTATCACGCACACGATCAGCGCGGTCAATGCCACTGAAAACGTGTACGGTCAAGTGTGGATTGACAATGCGACAAATCAACCCGGCGCGACGCAGGGTCTGATGGCACAGCTCGGTTTCGGACCGCAAGGCAGCAATCCTGACGGCAACTCGGCTTGGACGTGGGTGGATGCGACGTTCAACACCGACACGGGCAACAACGACGAATTCAAAGCGACACTCTTGCCCGAACAAACCGGCACGTTCAATTATCTGTATCGCTACAGCACGACGAACGGACGCGATTGGCTCTATGCGGATTTCAACGGACCCATCACCAGCGGCGCGACGCCGCCCAATCCCGGTGTGCTGACCGTGAATCCGAGCGGCGACACGACCGCGCCCGCCGCGCCGACAAATCTGAATGTCACCACGTTTGCGCCGAATAACATCGGACTCGCGTGGGACGCGGTCGCGGACGCGACATTATATGGCTATGATGTTTTGCGCAGCGATACAGCGGGCGGACCGTACACCAAGATTGGCACGACCACCAACACCACGTTTGACGATGCCAGCGTCAGCGAAGGCGCAACGTATTACTATGTCGTGCAAGCGGTGGATACTTCGTTCAACCGCAGTGGCAACTCGAACGAGGTGCAAGCCACCGCCCAAACGCGCACCGTCACCGTGACCTTTAACGTGACCGTGCCGACGCCCACCGACGGCGCAATCGGCAGATCGGTGTATATCGCCGGTTTCCTGGATCGCCTCGACGGCGGTTTGCCGCAGTGGGACCCAGCGGGCGTCGTGCTGACAAAAGTGGACGACACACACTGGACGATCACCTTGACCGGCAAAGAGGGCGTACAAATCGAATACAAGTACACGCTCGGCAGCTGGGATTACGTGGAAAAAGACAACACGTGCGGTGAAATCGCCAATCGCCAACTCACGCTGACGTACGGCGTGGACGGCAATCAAACCGTGAACGATACGGTTCCACAGTGGCGCAATGTCGCACCGTGTGGAAACTGATGAAATAAAAAATCCCGAACGTTCAGAGAACGTTCGGGATTTTTTTATTTGGATTTGGCGCGCTTTTGCAATTCAAACAATTTGTTCAACGCCTCGATGGGCGATAATGACATGACATCGAGCGCGGCTATCTCTTGCCGCAAATCGTCGTCGGGCGAAAACAGACGCAACTGAATCGGCTCTGCATTCTTTTCCCGGCTCCAGTCGCCTTGCTCCAGTTCTTTCAATATCTCTTGCGCCCGATTCACCACCGGCTGCGGGACGCCCGCCAACTGCGCGACGTGAATGCCGTACGATTTGTCCGCGCCGCCGCGCACGATCTTGTGCAAGAAAACCACGTGGTCGCCCTGTTCGACGACCGCGACGTTGTAGTTTTTCACACACGGCAGATACGTCTCCAATTCGGTCAGCTCGTGATAATGCGTCGCAAACAAAGTTTTGGCGCGCGCGTGCGGATGATTGTGCATGAACTCGATGATGGCGCGCGCGATAGCAATCCCGTCATACGTCGAAGTGCCGCGCCCGATTTCGTCCAACACGACGAGCGAGCGCGGCGTGCAGTGGTGCAAGATATTTGCCGTCTCGACCATCTCGACCATGAACGTGGACTGCCCCGCGCTAATCGCGTCCTCTGCGCCGATGCGCGTAAAAATACGATCCACAATACCTAAACGCGCAAACTCGGCAGGAACGAATGAACCAATTTGCGCCATCAACACGATCAGCGCGACCTGTCGCAAAAACGTGCTCTTGCCCGACATGTTCGGTCCGGTGATGACGTGCACGAGTTCATCGGCGGTGAGCGTCACATCGTTCGGCACGAACGGCTCGTCTTTTAGACGCAGTTCGACGACGGGATGCCGCCCGCCGCGAATTTCAATCACACTCTCGGGCGCCAATTCGGGGCGCACGTAACGCTGACGGATTGCAACTTCGGCGAGCGCGGAATAGACGTCCAGTTCCGCGAGCTGCTGCGCGGTTTTCATCAAGCGCTCGCCATACTGCGCGATTTCGCCGCACAACGCGCGAAAGAGCGTCGTCTCCAATTCCACCAAACGCTCTTCGGCATTTAGAATTAACGCCTCGTACTCTTTGAGTTCGGGCGTGATGAAACGTTCCGCGTTCGTCAGCGTTTGTTTGCGAATGTACTCGGACGGCACCTGCGGCAAATTCGGTGTAGTGACCTCGATGTAATAGCCAAACACACGGTTGTAACCAACCTTGAGCGATTTGATGCCGCTGCGCTCGCGTTCCGTTTTTTCTAATGCGGCGACCCAATCTTTCGCGTTGCGCGACGCGTGCGTGATGGAGTCCAATTCCGCCGAATAGTCCGGCGCAATGACGCCGCCGTTCGCCAAATTCGTGGGTGGGTCCGGCACAATGGCTTTGGCAATCAACGCGCTCACTTCGGGAACTGCGTCGAGCACCTCACCCCCGACCCCTCTCCCAAAGGGCGAGGGGGGAAAATCTTGTTCCCCTCTCCCGCTGGGAGAGGGGGTAGGGGTGAGGGACTGGGTGAGCGCCTCGTTCAGTGCGGGAATGATTTCCAAACTCGCGCCGAGCGTCCGCACTTCACGCGGCGACGCGATATTTTGCTGGATGCGCGTCGTCAGGCGTTCCACATCGCCGATTTGTTTCAATAACGCGCGCACGCGCTCGCGTGTCGCGGTGTCGTGGAAAAACGCGTCTACGCGATCCAAACGCGCATTCAACGCATCGCGTTCGCGTAACGGTTGGACAAGCCATTGGCGCAGCAAACGTCCGCCCATCGGCGTACGCGTATCGTCCAA
>JACQWQ010000033.1 GCA_016209205.1 Chloroflexota bacterium | reverse complement strand
CGGTTTGCGTACACTGGCGATGGGGTTATTGCGCAAAGCCAACATCAAAAACTTTCGAGCGGCGCTGGATGATTTTGCTGACAACTCAAAGCTATTCAAGGGCTTCTTGGAGCAAGTTGATTTTTTATGAGAAAGCCTTGGGGTTGCCAGTTCCATCACGGACGCGAGCCGTTGCTCTCGGTGGTCGCGGAGGGCAGTGGCAAACTCATCAAGTGCGAGATGTTTTTGCGGATTCTACGAATCCGATGGACCTCGATAATGGTTTCGGCGCGTTCGAGTTGCGTCTGCAGTTGCGCCAGTTCACGCCGCAGGTTGGCATTCTCAAGGACAAGCGGGTTGGTTTTGGGTCCGCGCTTTTTCGGCTTCAAACCTGCCATCGCACCGGCATGCAGTTCGCGCCGCCAATGCGTGAGATGCGAGCCATACAAACCTTCGCGCCGGAGCAACGCACCCCGCTCGGCGGGCGTACGGCACGCATGCGCTTCGTCCAGAATGCGGAGCTTGTATTCGGCGGAAAAGGCACGCCGTTTGGCTTTCGGTGTGACTTCCGGGTCTGGCAGGTGCAGGGTCTGGTTGCCATTCCCTAGATTGAGCATTTGGTCGTAAGACATTCTATTTCTCCTTCGCCCTCGCTACAGTAAATTATGAGGGGAAGTTGTCTGACTGACTAGAAAATAACCGGACTACGCGGCAGCGCCAGCCGGCTGGGCTTGGACGGTTACCTGATAGCCAAGTTTTTCAAGGCGCTTGACGAGCCGTTTCGCGGTCGTTTCTGGATCCTGCCGGTCGAAATAGTCCCCGCCCAACTCTTTGTACGGTTCGTTGCGCACAATCATATGATACACAATCACCAAGAGCGCATGGGCGACCGCCACAATCGCTTTCTTCTTGCCGCGGCGCCCCGCCAAGCGATGATACAACGCCGACAGATACGTGCCTTTCGTGCGGGACGCCGCCCACGCCGCCTGAATCAGGATGCGTTTGACCGCGCGGTTGCCCTGACGCGTCTTGCTCGAACGGCGTCGGCCCCCGCTCTCGTTGTTCCCCGGAGCCACCCCTGCCCACGCACTCAAGCGGCGAGCGCTGCCAAAGCGCGTCATGTCCGTCCCAATCTCGGCCAGCAGCGCTTCGGCGGTGTCGCGCCCCACGCCCGGGATCGTGTCGCGATGCGCGACATGCTCCTCCAACGGCTCGCAGTGCTTGTCGATCTCTTCATCAAAGTGCACAATCGTCTCATCCAAACTATCGATCTGGCACAGCAATTCGGTCAGGATGAAGCGATGATGCGGCTTGACCCGCCCGTCCAAGGCTTTGCTCAAGTCGTCGCGCTTGGTCCGCAAACGTCCCTTTGCCAACTCCGCCATCAGGGTGGGATCCGTCTGCCCTGCCAACAAGGCCTCCAACATCGCCCGTCCCGACACTCCCATAATGTTCGTAGCGACCGAAGCCAACTTGATATTGGCGCCTTCCAGAGTCTTATGCACGCGGTTGATCAGATTCGTCCGCTCGCGCACGAAATTGCTGCGGTGGCGCGTCAAGTCGCGCAGGTCGCGTTGGGGCGCCGGGGGAATAAAACTCGCACGCAGCAACCCGTGTTGCAACAATTCGGCCAACCACGCGCTATCCTTCACATCGGTCTTGCGTCCAGGCACTTGGTGGATGTGCTGGGCATTCACCAACAGAACTTCGAAGCTGGACTCCAGAATGTTAAACACCGGACGCCAGTATTCGCCGGTGCTCTCCATCGCCACATGGGTGACAGCATGGCTCTGCAGCCAATCGGAGAGCCCCAGCAAGTCGGCGGTCATGGTGGGAAAGGTGCGCGTCTCTTGGACCTTACGCCCTTGGGCATCGAGGCTGAGCACCGTGGCGACCACCGTCTTCTTATGAACATCTAAACCGGCGCAATGGGTATAGAGAACCTCCATCAGGACCTCCTCCGTCGATTGCTCCGGTTGGCGTGGATCCCCGATGAGTCAGAATCTGACTTGCGTGCTCAAAGGCAACAGTTGGTGGTGCCTGCGGAGATCCCGGTCCGACTCACACTCAGGCTCATGGCACCAATGACAGGACGACCTCTGTGCCAACCGGGTGCGAGTAGGATAGCACATTTTCATCCTTGGAGGTGCCCCTCACACCATATTAGCACAGAGGGTGAACGCGAATGATTCCGAGTGAGGAATTGAAACTACGTGACGCGTGTGCGCGTGCATTCGACGCTGCGGCGCGTGAACGCGAATGATTCCGAGTGAGGAATTGAAACCAATGAACATGACATTGGGCAGGACAGACGACTCTGGCGTGAACGCGAATGATTCCGAGTGAGGAATTGAAACTTTTGCATCGAGAAGGCTGGATGTTACATTCATGCGCGCGTGAACGCGAATGATTCCGAGTGAGGAATTGAAACAGGAATTGAAACCTCTCGATTGGCGACTTTTTTATTGCGTGAACGCGAATGATTCCGAGTGAGGAATTGAAACCGCGCCGCGCGAACCACCGGAGGGGAAGAAAAATGGCGCGTGAACGCGAATGATTCCGAGTGAGGAATTGAAACCCATAGTAGGAGGTGGGACTCGCAACACGGCGAGTGGTGCGTGAACGCGAATGATTCCGAGTGAGGAATTGACGAATGATTCCGAGTGAGGAATTGAAACGTCAATCTAGGATGTGGGTTGAAGTGGGACTTTATAGGCGTGAACGCGAATGATTTCGAGTGAGGAATTGAAACCATCCGAATGACCAAGTAATCGCTCGTGGCAGGGGGGAGCGTGAACGCGAATGATTCCGAGTGAGGAATTGAAACCTAAAAACAAGTGGCGGTACACCCGACTTGGTGTAGCGTGAACGCGAATGATTCCGAGTGAGGAATTGAAACCGACAATCCGCGCACGGACGGCTTCCGTGCTAGACGCGTGAACGCGAATGATTCCGAGTGAGTAATTGAAACTGCCCCTTGCATCAAAGGGCCTGCCCCTTGCATCAGCGTGAACGCGAATGATTCCGAGTGAGGAATTGAAACCGAGATGTCGAGGTAGGCATCACGCGAGTGTATGGCGCGTGAACGCGAATGATTCCGAGTGAGGAATTGAAACTTCCCAACCGATACGCACGTCTCGGACTTTGCGGCGCGTGAACGCGAATGATTCCGAGTGAGGAATTGAAACGGCGATGAACTCCACGTCATGATTTCGACGCAAAACAAGAACGCGATCGCATTGCGCGAAGGCGTTCTTTTTTTGCGCGCGGTCCTCCAAGTAATAGACACTACTTGCGATCCGCCGCGTCCATCACGGCCACCGCGGCGATGTGCACAATGTCGCGCACGTCGTCGCCCATTTGCAAAACATGAATGGGCGCGCCCACACCCAACAAAATCGGTCCGATGGCTTGCGCGTTGCCGAGACGCGCCAAAAGTTTGTACGCCACGTTCGCGGATTCGAGCGACGGAAAGACCAGCACATTCGCATCTTTGACCCGGCTGAAGGGAAAGCGTTGTTCGATGATTTCGGGCACGACGGCTGTATCCGCTTGCATTTCCCCATCGGCATGGAGGTCGGGACGTTTCGCGTGCAACAGCGCGACGGCGCGATTGACCTTGTCGCTCAACGGGTGTTTGGTGCTGCCAAAATTCGAAAAGGACAAAAAGGCGATGCGCGGTTCCATCCCGATTTGTTTGCCGAAATCCGCAGCGAGCGACGCAATCTCCGCCAAATCCTCCGCGCTCGGCTCGATGTTGACCGTCGCATCCGTAAAGAGATAAACGCGGTCGTCCACGATCATGATATACACACCGGCGGCTTTGTTGACGCCCGCACGCGTGTGATGAATTTGCAGCGCGGGGCGCAGGACTTCGGGATACGCGTGCGACAAACCGGCGACAAAACAATCCGCGTCACCCAGCTTGACCATTAACGGACCCAACACGGCAGGATCGTGGACGGCTTTGGCAGCATTCGCGCGCGTCAAGCCCTTGCGCTGGCGCAAATTAAAATACGCTTGGGCATATTCGTCCGCGCGCGCAAAAGACTGCGGCTCTACAACCTGGGCATTACATTCGATGCCGAGCAGATTCATTTTGTCGCAAATCACATCCTGCCGTCCGATCAAAATGGGCGCGCCGATTTGTTCTGTCTCAATCTGCGCGGCGGCGCGAATAATTTTTGTTTCTTCGCCTTCGGAAAAGACAATGCGTTTTTTGGGCGAGGCATTTTGGGCGCGCTGCATGATATAGTTGTACACGCGCTCGCCCCTGCCCTGACGATATGCCAGCTGTTCGCGATATTCGTCGAGGTCAATCCTTTTGCGCGCCACGCCCGTCTCCATCGCGGCGCGCGCCACCGCGGGCGCTTCCCACAACAACACGCGCGGGTCGAACGGTTTGGGAATGATGTATTCTTCGCCGAATTTGATGGAATCCACGCCGTACGCGTGCAGCACGCTGTCGGGCACATCTTGTTTTGCCAATGCCGCCAGCGCGCGTGACGCGGCGAGTTTCATTTCGTCGTTGATCGCTTTGGCATGCACGTCGAGCGCGCCGCGAAAGATAAAGGGGAAACCGAGAACGTTGTTGATTTGATTCGGGTAATCGGAACGTCCGGTCGCCATGATCGAATCGGGGCGCGCCTCTTTGGCGGCTTCGTACGTGATTTCGGGATCGGGATTCGCCATGGCGAAAATTAACGGGCGTTCCGCCATCGTCTTGACCATGGCGGGCTTGAGAATATCTTTGACGGACAAACCGTAAAACACATCCGCGCCGCGCATTGCATCCGCCAAGGTGCGCGCGTCCGTGTCCACCGCGAAGCGCGCCTTGTACTGATTCATCCCTTCGGTGCGCCCCTTGTACACCACGCCTTTGGTGTCCACGAGCAGGATGTTTTCGCGGCGCGCGCCCAGCAGGATCATCAATTCGCCGCACGAAATTGCCGCCGCGCCCGCGCCCGAAATGACGATGCGCACTTGAGAAATATCCTTGCCGATAATTTCCAGTCCATTTACCAAGCCCGCGCCCGCGATGATGGCGGTGCCGTGTTGATCGTCGTGAAAGACCGGAATATCTAACATGGCTTTCAACTTGTCTTCAATGTAAAAACATTCCGGCGCTTTGATGTCTTCCAAATTGATGCCGCCAAAGGTGGGCGCAATCGCCGCGACGACGCTGATAATTTCGTCGGGGTCGTGCGAATTCACTTCGATGTCGAATACATCCACATCGCCAAACTTTTTGAACAAAACGCCCTTGCCTTCCATGACGGGTTTGCCTGCCAGTGCGCCGCGATCGCCCAAACCCAAAATCGCGGTGCCGTTTGACACGACCGCGACGAGATTGCCTTTGGAGGTATATTCGTACGCCAACTCCGGTTCGCGTTCGATCTCCAAAACCGGCACGGCGACGCCGGGCGTATATGCCAGCGACAAATCCCGCTGCGTCGTCAACGGCTTGGTTGGCGTCACGGAAATTTTTCCCGGTTTGCCGCGCAGGTGATGATATTCCAATGCGTCTTCTTTGGTGATGGTAGCCATAAGTGTGTCCTTGTCTTGGCCAAGGTAAGCAAATTTATGGCGATAGAGTTCATCGCTCTTTGTCCTACCTTGCCACGGGTGTTGTAAAAAAGATGCGGGGTATTTGCACCCCGCATCTCAAAGAATGCTTTACTATGTGTCAGTCCCTCGCGCATACATTGGAACAAAGTTACGCAGTCCATATCCGGTGTAAATTTGTCGGGGCCGTGCGATTTTCTGATCGGGGTCTTCCACCATCTCTACCCACTGTGCCAGCCAACCGGCGGTGCGCGGGATGGCGAATAACACAGGGAAGAAAGAGACCGGAAAACCCATGGCTTGATAAATCAAGCCAGAATAGAAATCCACATTCGGATACAGCTTGCGCGAGACAAAGTATTCGTCTTGCAGCGCGATGCGTTCCAGTTCGAGCGCGATTTCGAGCAACGGATTGACGCCGGTCACATGAAAAACCTGATCGGCGGTGTGCTTGATAATTTTCGCGCGCGGGTCGTAATTTTTATACACGCGATGTCCGAACCCCATCAAGCGGCCCTCGCCCTTTTTCACTTTTTCGATGAATGCGGGCACATTTTTCACGTTGCCGATGAGCTTGAGCATTTTCAAAACTTCTTCGTTCGCGCCGCCGTGCAGGGGTCCGTACAACGCCGCCGCCGCCCCTGCCATCGCCGAGTACGGGTCCACGCGTGACGAACCAATGGCGCGCATGGCATTCGTGCCGCAGTTCTGTTCGTGGTCGGCGTGCAGGACAAAAAGAATGTCGAGCGCGCGCGTTTTGACCGGATCGGGCTCATACTTGGACTGGGTCATCATGTCCAACATACGGAACAGGTTACCGGTATACGAGAGCTCATTGTCGGGATAGACATACGGCAAGCCGCGACTGTGGCGATACGAAAACGCGGCGATGGTCGGCACTTTGGCGATAAGGCGGACGATTTGTTTCATGCGCGTGGGGGGATCATTCACCTGTAACGCTTCCGGGTAAAACGTCGAGAGCGCGGCGATGGTGCTGATGAACATGCCCATCGGGCGCGCGTCGTAGCGGAACGCCTGCATCAGCATCTTGATTTTTTCGTGCAGGAAAGTGTGATGAATGATTTTGTATTCCCACTCTTTGTACTGTGCTTCGCTGGGAAGTTCGCCAAACAGAATGAGGTATGCGGTCTCGAGGTAATTGCTGCGCTCGGCGAGTTGTTCGATGGGGTAGCCACGATAACGCAGGATGCCTTTGTCGCCGTCAATGTACGTGATGCTGCTGCGCGTAGAGGCCGTGTTCATGAACGCGGGATCGTACGTCATCAAACCGAAATCTTCCGCGTCGGTTCGGATTTGACGTAAATCCATCGCGCGCAGCGTGCCGTCCGTAATCGGCAGCTCGTACGCTTTCCCGGTCCGATTATCCGTGATCGTCAACGTATCGCGCGGGGGATTACCATTTGTAGCATGAGTCGTACTAGACGATTGCGTTACCATCTGCACTCCTTTGCGTGCACGGCAAGCGCGCGCCTCGTCTGACGCCGCGCCCGCCGTATTGTATGTAAGGGGTTCAAGTCAAAAGCGAGTTCCGATACTATACGAATTGGGTGCTAAAAGATTTTTCAAAACCTGTGAGGTCGGCGCAAAGCAGAGACCCTCACAGGTTTTGAAAAATCAATGCTATAATTTTTGCTCACACATGTTTGAATCACCGCTGCTGACGCTGGCGCTGTTGGCACTGTTGCTGCTGTTGTGCTGGTATTTTATCGGCATGCAGTATAACATTCGGCGCGGACGCCGCGCCTTGAAATGGCTGGAACAAGGTTTGCCGGTCATCGGCGAAAAAGCCGCGCTGAATTGGTCGGGCATCTCCCAAGCGCAAATTCAGATCACCAAAGCCAAGGACCCCTTCCGTTCGGCGCAGGTGTTGATTCAAATGCAGCCGCGTGAAATTCCCTTGTGGTGGGTTTGGCAGCGCCGCCCGCCGGGGCAAGACACCTTTATCTTTCGGGCGCAACTGCGCGCCGCGCCGCGTTTCGATTTGGTTTCGCACAGTCCGCACGTGCTCGCCGATGAACAGCTCAAACGCCACGGTTCGGGCCAGTGGATGGCGGTGCAAGGCGGTTTGGCGAACGCGATGAACGCGGATATTCGCGGCAACATCTCGCCCTACGCGGTGAACCGCCTCATCGTGCAGACGACGTTGGAAGGGATGACACTCACGCGTTTGGTCGTCCATCGCTCCGCGCCGAATTTAGAAGTACATTACTTGCTGCCCCAATTTCATCAAGTTTCCCCGCAGCGTCTTTTTACGAGCTTGCACCAACTGGGCGACGAAATTTTGCAGGTGTGATGGCGGATGGCGAATGGCACATCGCGTATCGCAGATCGCGGTGTGATAACGGGCGCGTCCGCTGCGAGGAACGGAACACTGGGATTGTATAGAGAGTGACAGGAGATGTCAACGCACGCGCGGGCGATTAGAAATCGCGCTAGCAACTATGCTTTGACCATATCTTTTTTCAGGAGGTATGCAATGCGTACTGCACTGTTTATTGGGATTCTCGTCGTTTTGGCTGTCTTTGGTCTTTGGCAGTTGCAAAATTTCCTCGTGCCGCAAGCAGGTCTTGCGCCGGTCACGTTTCCCTATACACTTGGCCAAGACAGAGCATTGAAATGGGAACTCACCAAGCGCGATGGTGAGATTCATGTTCAAGTGTATTGTCGAACTCAAGTACCAGTAACGAACGTACGAGTCAGCGCGGAGCGCGGACCTACGCGACTCGCGTTTGGGCTTGAACCAGACAAAGAATACGATTGTTTATCATTCCAAGAACCCATGCTCACCGGTCTACTCGCTCACGAGTCCGATTTGCGTTCGGGCGAGCAAATTAATCTGGGGCTGAGTGTCCAAGTGCTGGGAAACGGTGGCATGACCATGTATGCTTGGGGAAGTTACTTGGTCGTCGGCAGCGACGGAAAACTCTATGAGGATTAATCCATACAGACAGTGAAGCTAATTCGTTCGTGCGCTGTCGCCATTTTATCGCGCAGCCGGGTTCGACCGTCAGCGCGTATGATGAGCCAAGGCTTGTCCCGAAGAATTGAGGGATGGGCGCGCGCCTTGAATTATCCAGTCGGTTAAAGACGCGGTGGAATTGTTTCGCTGGCTGCGCGGCAATTCCTATAAATTGATTCGTGACCTGCCCGCTGCCGTGTGTAGAGGCACACGATTCAGCCTCCCGATAACGGCGTGATGCACATGGATGATTGGTTGGAGATTTACACGCGACATGTGCCAGAACACATCGCGCAGATGGAACGTGTGTATCAAACGTGGTTGTCCGAACAGGGAGCGCGCCGATGAGCCAAGCCGTCGTTATCCATTCAGAGGGATTGAATTGGGAAACGTGGGACGCGTCACAGCTCGCGGCGCGCGGGCGCGTGCTTTGGAAAACGCTGTTCAGTCGCGGCTTGACCGATACCGATTCGTTGACCGTGGGCGTCGCGTTGGTGCATCCGGGCGACGCCTTGAATCCGCACCATCACGCGCCGTCAGAAATCTATTTCATTTTGCGCGGCGAAGGAGTGATGACGCTCGGAGAAACGGAACAGCTGGTGCGCGCGGGCGATGCAGTTTTTATTCCCGGCAATGTGCGGCATGGCATTGCGAACCGCAGCGCGCAAGCTGTAGAGTTCTTGTATGCATTTGCGCGGGATGCCTTTGCGGAGGTCGTCTATCATTTTCCCGAATGAACGCGCGGAATCATCCACCCCGCCGCGTTTGCACCGCCGGTGGTGGGAAGGAGCGGCAAGACCGCGTCGGGCACAAAGAGAGCGCTCCACACCGCCAGCTGGTTCGTCGTCGCGCAAGTCCGCGCACCGGCAGGATCCGGGGTGGGTATCACAACGCTCCACGCGCCGCTCGCATCGGCAAAACTGACCAACATTTTCTCGGGTTGGCTATTCGTCAGAGCGAGCTGCTCGGGACCGTACGCGAAACAGTATTGCACCGGACCGTTCAGCGCCGATAGCGGCTGGGCATCTGCGCCGACCCACTTGAAACGATAACAGCGATTCAAAAAAGTCATTCCGCCCGGCGAAGCGGGACAGGGCGGCTGCGCAATGGGACCTTCGATGGTCAACGCTGACCCGGCAGGCGCTGCTCCTGCTGCAATGACAACCACCAAGTCTGTGGCGGAACATTGCGCGCCATCCTCTCCAATCGCGCACACGCTCTCGGGACCGGGAACGACGATCGCGGTCGGCTGCACCGTCGGGCTGCTGCCGCCGCCGTTGTTTTGACCGCCACCGCCATCATCGGCCGAGGTAGGTTGCGCCGTAGGTTGTGCCGTAAGTGGTACCGTCGGCCGTACCGTTGGTTTCGGGGGCGTTGGAACCGTGCCTTGCGCGTTTGGCGCCGCCCATGTAGTGCTCGTCCACGCGAGCATGACCAGACCCATGAACGCGAGGATAAAGAGCGCCAATGCCATGCCGTTGCGATGTGTCGTAGTATTCACAAATCCTCCTTGCGCAAACTAAAGAAATCAAGCACGTGTCGAAATTATAGCATACATCTGCGAAAAAACCTGTGAAGTCGGCGCGCAGCAGACACCCTCACAGGGGTGTGCGTCACAATTTTGGGCGAATCAATTCGCTCGCTACAAAATCACGAAACCCATCTATTCGATTCGTTGCGAACTGTGTTCGCGAGCACACTTGGTGTAGTTGTTGGCGCGATTTTTCCGATGAAGGCGATGGAATACATCGCACATCGGCAGCGCCCGCCGCGCCGACCCAAAACTTTGACGCACACCCCCCTCACAGGTTTTGATTGACAACGGGTTTGATTCAAGTATACTCTGGCGCGCTGCTCATGAAAACACTTTCGGTCGTCATTCCTGCTTACAATGAACAAGACGGCATCGTTCAAATCATCAACCGCGTGCGCGCCGTGAGCGCCGCGCTGGCAGCGCAAGACCTCGCGCTGGAATTGATTGTGGTGGACGATGGGTCTCAAGACAAGACCACCGCGCTCGCCTCACAGTGCGCCAACACGCGCGTCATTCGCCATTTTGTCAATCGCGGCTATGGCGCCGCGCTCAAGACCGGCTTTCGCCACGCCAGTGGAAATTACATCGGCTTTCTCGATGCAGACGGCACCTATCCCCCCGAAGCGTTTCCCGAATTGTGTCGCGCGCTGGAAATGCAAAACGCTGATCTGGTCGTCGGTTCGCGCATGAGCGGCGCGGTGAGCGAAATGCCCGTGCTGCGCCGCATTGGCAACCTCGTCTTTGCCGGGCTGTTGAGTCTGCTGAGCGGCGTCCGTGTCCGCGACAGCGCCAGCGGGATGCGCGTCTTTCGACGCGAAATTTTGCCGCGCATCTATCCCCTGCCGGACGGCTTGGATTTGACTCCGGCAATGACGACCCGCGCCATTCACGAAAATCTCAAAATCGTCGAAACGCCGATTGCGTACGCCGAACGCATCGGGCGTTCCAAGTTGTCCGTCGTGCGCGATGGAATGCGTTTCACGAATACGATCGTGTGGACGACCATGACGTACAATCCCGTGCGCGTGTGGGGCGGGCTTGGACTGGGCATGGGCGCGCTCGCGATTTTGCTTGCCGCGCTGTTGGCGCTCGATTGGCTCGCGGGAAACGTCTGGCTGGGCGCCCTTGCGCCCATCGCCGCATTCACGATGTTGGTCCTGGGTGTTTTGGGCGCAAGCGTTTTTTCACTCGGCGTCATGTTCAGTTACCTCATTGCCATTTTTACCGACCAGCCGGTGCATCGCGGCATGTTCGGGCGCGTCATTTTTGATCCGCCGTTGGACTATTCTTTTGGCTGGATGGGCTTGTTGTCTGCCAGCGCGGGAATCGTGGTCAGCATCGGCGCGTTCCTCATGTCGTTGCAAGGCACGAGTCTCACACAGTTGTGGCTGTGGTTTCTGCTTGGCGCGCTCCTCAGCATGGTCGGCGTCCAATTGGGCGTCGCCTATGTCGTCATTCGCGTTCTCGACGAATTAACCCGCCGCCATGCGACCGCGCAGCGCGATCTGGTCGAGCCGGAATCAGACATTGAACTTTTGGATGCACCCGGCGTGCCCGTCAATGCAAGCTGAGCCGCTTTTGCGTTGATGAACATTCTTTTTCTATCCAATGTTCTCCCCTATCCACTCGACGCCGGTCCCAAAGTGCGCAGCTATTATGTGCTGCGCTACCTCGCGCAGTTTCATCGCGTAACCCTCATTGCACATACCCGTGAGCAAGACGCGCCGGCGGCGCTCGAGCACCTGCGCTCGTTTTGTCACGCCGTCCATCCGGTGCCCATCACCCGTTCGCGCCTTCGAGACGCCAAGTACTTGGCGGCAAGTGTAATTCGTTCCAAACCGTTTTTGATCTTGCGCGACGATCTGGAAACCATGCGCGCGAAAATTGCCCACGTCGCGGCGCAGGAGCATTTTGACGCGGTGCATGCCGATCAATTGTCCACCGCGCATTATGCGCTTGGCGTGCCCGACGCGCGGCGCGTATTGGATCAACACAATGCGGTTTGGACCATCGTGGCGCGTCTCGGTCGCAATGAGCCGCTGCTGCCCAAGCGGCTCGTGCTGGAACGCGAAACGCGCCTGCTCAAGCAACACGAAGCCGCAATAGGCAGCACTTTTGACCAAGTCATCACCGTGACCGACCAAGACCGCCGCGCGCTCGAATTTGAGAATGCCCCCCCGCGCGCGCCGATGCTGACGATTTCAATTTGCATTGACCCCGCCACCGCCGCCGTTACAACTGAAGCCAAAGGCGGAAAATATCGCGTGCGTCGGAGGGATGTTCTATCCACCGAATGTGGATGGGGTGATGTGGTTTGCGCGCGAGGTTTTACCGCGTGTGTGGGACGAATTTCCGCGAACCAAATTTTATATTGTCGGCGCGCGTCCGGCGCGCGAACTGGTTCGCCTGGGCGCGCGCGAGCCGCGCATCGTGGTCACGGCCTATGTCCAGGATACGACGCCCTATTTGCAGGACAGTCGCGCGTTTGTCGTGCCGCTGCGCGCGGGTGGTGGAATGCGCGTAAAAATCCTCGATGCGTGGGCCCGCGCCTTGCCCATTATTACGACCACCATCGGGTGCGAAGGCATTGCGGCGCGAGACCAAGAGAATGTGCTCGTTGCCGATGCCCCGGATTCGTTTGCCCGCGCGGTCTTGCATTTGCTGCGCGACCGGACCCAAGCCGAACGGATCGCGCACGCCGGACGCGTTTGGGTCGAAACCCAGTACGACTGGCGCACGATCTATCGCGCCTTTGACGCGATCTATCCGAACTAACCAAGACCTGACAACAGTACATCAGAGTTTTACTCGCTCCGAGTCAGCGGACATTAAGCGCGAATCGGCGCGAATCCAGACGAATCTCTACGCGAAACACTCGAGGTTCTTTTTGGCTTTGTGGAGATTCGCGTCAAACCTGTCCCTCAGTCCTTCCGGACAAGTTTTGCGCGAATAAAAACAAAACATTCGCGTTGATTCGCGTTGATTCGCGGTTTCTAAGGGATTTGTTTCCGAACGGCTTGTTAAACAACTTTGGGGAGATAGAACAAAATCATTTGACGTACTGGTTCAACGCGATATACTAGCTCCCGATTTCCGATTCCGTAATGCAGCTCTGATTGATTGCAAGCATCTTCTTGGAGAGCCAAACCTATGCCTACATTGCTCCAGCTGCTTGACCGATACTTTTTTGTGGATGTTCCCGGACTACAAGCGCGCGCCGCGCTCGTGTCTGCATGGGTCCAAGTCTCCGGCACAGCGTGGAACGAGCTGTATGTCCGCTCGCTCAACGACGCACTCGCCGAAGAGCTGCCACACCTTTCCGCATTTACCGGTCACAGCACCCGCCGCCCCACACATACCGAACTGACACACGCCTTGACGTCAGACCTCGGCGAGCCGGGCAACATCTTGCAACGGCTCGATTTGACGAGCGGTGCATTTCTCACCGAACTCGCGCGCGCCATGCAGGCGCAGCGTCTGATCTTGATAAACCAGCATAACTTATTTACCGACGAATATCGCCAAATTCTTTTGAACCTGTTCGACCACGCCCATTCTCGCTTCAAGACCGTTATCACGGATCGATCAGCAGAATTCAGCAATGCGCTCGGACACTCCGCGCAACACGATGCCATCTTGGTTGCGAGCATCGTCCTTTATCTTGCCCGGCAATTTGGCATCGCCTTGTCGCTCGTCCCCCCCCCCTCCCCCCCCCCACCGGATGCGCAGCCAGACGCGAACCTCGCGCGCGAGTCGTCCGCCGCCGACCAGCCGGAACCAATAAGCGCGCCGGAAGATTCGCCCCACGCGCCCGCCATTTCTGAAACAGCCCCTCTGACTGCGGCGTACGGCGATAACGCCGCGCCGACCATGACCGCAGCAGAGATTTCGCCTGCTCCCTCGTCCGAACCCGTCGCCCCGCGCCCCATCCAAAATCGTTTGCGCGTTTTATTAGCGACGCCCGGGGATGTACAAGACGAGCGCGCGCTT
This sequence comes from Chloroflexota bacterium, assembly GCA_016209205.1. Classification (GTDB taxonomy): domain Bacteria; phylum Chloroflexota; class Anaerolineae; order UBA4142; family SHND01; genus SHND01. Next base: position 2,508 of record JACQWQ010000033.1, on the reverse strand, counting down.
TTGACCAAATTGATTCAAGACGCGGACGCGCGCGCCCGCGCCCGCTTTGGCGTGGAGCTCGAAATGGTGAATCCGACGCCCGCCGATCTTGCGAGCGTGAATTCGGCGGTGGAACTCGCAGATATTTTTATCGGGGTCGTCTGGACGCAATTCGGCAAAGCGCCCGTTGAAACCAACGCAGCGGCAGGCGCGTCTGTTTTTGCGGGCACGGAAAATGATTTCGCCTCGGCGTTGGAGCAAGCGGTTGGGCGCGGCGCGGGTTCGCTGCGTACAGTCGTCTATCGTTCCATTCATCCGCCGGACGACTTGCTGCATCTGAATCTTGCCGAGTACACACAAGTCCATGAATTCTTTGCGCGCGTGGGCGATTATGCAGGCGAAGATTTCATCCGCGTATACACCGATGCCTCCGAACTCGTCGCCGACGCCCAAGCGCGTCTCGAAGCCTGGGCTTTCAACTACGCGGGCGATTTGGCAAACGCCTTGGCTGAGCACGGCAATGCGTCCGCCGCACTCGGACAAAACTCGGGCGCGCTCGACGATTTCGCCCAAGCGATTTCGCTCTATCACGAATTAGATCGCCCCGAACAGGAACTTGTACTCTGGCTCCGCGTCGCCGCTATCTGCCGCCGCGAGAATCAACGCGACCAAGCCGCCGATGCGCTCGACGCCGCGCTCCGTCTGGCGCGGCTGGTCGAAGATGATGAATCCGCCGCGCACGCGCTGCACCAGACCGGGTTGCTTGCCGCCGACGCGCAGGATTGGCGCAACGCGCAGCGCGCGTTTCAGCAGGCGCGCGCCTATCTCGAACCCGACGCCGCGCTGCGCCGCGTAATTCTCGCCGACGAAATTTCCGCCCAAGAAAATTTGGGCGATGCCGCACATTCCGAAGGAGACCCCTTGCGCGCACGCGAGGCATATCGCGATGCTCTCGTGTTAGCGCAAGAAAGCGGCGCTGCCCCGCGCGCTGCCGCGCTCTGGCACAAGCTGGGCGCCGTCGCGGCGGAACGCGGCGAATGGGCGGATGCGCGCGACGCTTACGCGCAGGCGCTTGCCCTTCTCGACGCGGATGCGTCACCTGAAACGCGTGCCGACCTGCTTGACGCTCAAGCGGCGGCATTGATGCAGCTCGCCCGGCAAGCGCGCGCAGCGGGCGACAGTGAAACAGCGGCAAGTGAATATCGCGCCGCGCTCGCCGCGAGCGAACAAGGCCGTAATCCGCCCGCGCGCCGCGTCGAAATTTTCGCCGCACTCGGCGCGCTCGCCGCCGAACGCGAATCGTGGGAACAAGCGATTGATTGGAACGCGCGCGCACTTGCTAAAGTGGATACGCTTGCCGATGCGTCACGCCGCCCGAGCTTGCTGTACGCGCAAGCCGCCGCGTACGAATCCTTGGGCACAGTGCGTCGCAAGGCGGAGAACTTTGCAAGCGCAGCCAACGCGTTCAATGAAGCATTCGCGTTGTACCAAGAACTCGGGGCGCGCACTGAACAAGGCATTGTGCTCCACGCCCTCGGCTTTATCGCGTACTCCCAAGCGCATTGGCAAGAAGCGCTTGCCCTTTTCACACAAGCCCTCGGTTATCTTGACGCGCCCGATGCCCAAGAAATTCGCTTCGACACGCTGGGTACTCGCGCTGAGACCTTCGAACGAATTGGCGACGCGCATCTCAGCGACCAAGAATGGGCGCAAGCGGAGATGGCGTACATCCAGGCGCGCGACTATCTCGAACAGCTCGGCTTGGGTCCCCACATCGGGACCCTTTTGACCAAACTCGGCATCGTCACCGCCGCGCAAGGACGCCGCGAAGAAGCACTCGCCTATTTTCAATACGCCCGTACGCGTTTGACCGCGCCCGAACACGCACAAGCCGCCGCCGAAGCCATGCGGCTCGAAGCAAACACGTTGCGCGAAATCGCCGACTCGAGTCGCGCCGCCGGAGATTTTTTGCAAGCGCACGCTCTGTATCGCCAACAGCTCGACCTCGCACAAACGCTTCAAGACACCGCGTTAGAAGGCGCGGCGTTCCATCAGCTCGGTCTCGTCGCCGCCGACCAAGAGCATTGGGACGACGCTATCAACGATTACGCGCAGGCGTACGGTTTGTTGGAGGACCCGGCGCACGTTGAAACGCGCACGCTGATTCAGCGGCATCAGCTTGCCGCGTACCAAAAATTGGGCGCACGCGAACACGCCGCGCGCCAGTTGCCGCAAGCCGAGCTGGCATATCGCTCCGCGTTGGCATTGGCGCAAACGTTCGAGGAACGCATCCAAGAAGCTGATTTGCTGTACGCGCTCGGTTTAATTTCCATCCAACGCGAAAGCTGGGACGAGGCATTGATAGATTTGCGCCGCGCGCTCGGTATCTACAACTTGCAGCCGCAAGCGCCGCACAAAGCGCAGGTCATTTGGAATATCGGGCGCGCACAGCGCGGCGCCAAGCACAAGCAGATGCACGACGCGCTGCAACGCGCCCACACCGCGCGCGACGCGCAGGATTGGGACACT
>JACQWQ010000032.1 GCA_016209205.1 Chloroflexota bacterium | reverse complement strand
TGTCCTTCGGTCAACAACTTGTCTTCAACACTGAACGATGTTCAGCAAAACGGCATTTTGCCAGAACGACCTCTGTTGGCAATCTCGGAACGATTCAGTTACCGCGATGAAATGTGGGGTAATTTGGGCAAAATCTGGGTGACAGGTTTCGGCGATGCAGTCCATCGCAAAAACCTGTCAGGTCTTGATTTGACAATCCGCGCGCTTTCATTAGAATCCGCACCAATTTACCACCTCGATTGAAACAGCTGCGCGTGACGCACGCGTGCGCTCTCGCATTCGTCGAACGAATCATTATTCCCGGATAGGATGCAAAACAACGCGTCACCGTCACACCGCAGCTTGCGTGTCTCATGCGCTTTTCATGCATCTGTAACGGGCGGGGACTGTAACGTTCGCCTCGCCTCGAATTTGATTCGACCCATCTACAACGGCTGACTGCCAGCAGGCGATAAACGGTTCCCCGCGAACTCTGCACCCGTCGTGACGAATTTATTCGTCCGCATCGCTTGCACCTGCGCCGAGTCCAATGACGCTCGGCCGGCAGTTAGCCGTTTTTTGTTGTACGCAACCGACCACCCACAACCCGTTTTCCTCCTTTCATTTGCGTTCGTTCGAGCCAACGCGGAATTGAAACGCGGAAACGGGTTTTGCGGACTGCTTTCAAAAACAACGAGGAGCAATTTCCAATGTCAGCCCAACAACACCAGTACGGTTTCAACACGCGCCAATTGCACGCAGGCACACAGCCCGACCCGACGACCAAAGCGCGTGCCGTACCGATTTATCAAACGACTTCTTATCAATTCAACGATACCGAACATGCGGCGCGTCTTTTCTCCCTCCAAGAATTCGGCAACATCTATACGCGCATCATGAACCCCACGACCGACGTGTTCGAGCAGCGGCTTGCCAATCTCGAGGGCGGCGTGGGCGCGCTCGCGGCGAGTTCGGGACACGGCGCGCAGGCGCAAGCGATTTTGACGCTCGCAGGCGCGGGCGACCACCTCGTTTCGGCGTCCACGTTGTACGGCGGGACGTACAACCAATTCGTGTACACATTTCCGCGCATCGGGATTGACGTGACGCTCGTTGACCCAAATGACCCGGAAAACTTTCGCCGCGCGATTCGCCCGAACACGAAAATTATTTGGGGCGAAACGCTGGGGAATCCCCGCATCAATGTTTTTCCGTTTGAAGAAGTGGCAGCCATTGCTCAAGCGTACGGCATCCCGCTCGTCATTGACAATACCTTTGCAACCCCGTACCTGTTCCGTCCGTTTGAATGGGGCGCGAACATCATTGTCCACTCGACGACAAAATTTATCGGCGGGCACGGCACGTCCATCGGCGGCGCGATTGTAGACGGCGGCAATTTCAAGTGGGAAGGCAATCCGCGTTTCACGAATTTCAATACGCCCGACGAAAGCTATCATGGGCTGGTGTATTCCACGCTGGGCCAGCTTGCCTTTATCTTGAAAGCGCGCGTGCAGATCTTGCGCGACATTGGCGCGTCGCAGTCGCCGTTCAACTCGTGGCTGTTTATTCAAGGGTTGGAAACTTTGTCTTTGCGCATGGATCGCCACGTCGCCAACGCGCAAGCCGTTGCAGAATATCTGGAAAAACATTCAAAGGTCGCGTGGGTTTCGTACCCCGGGCTCGAGAGTCATCCCGATATGGATTGGTCCGAGACGAATGTGTTTTCGACGTTTCACATTTGTTGGGGCGCGCAGGCGGGTTTGTCTCACCGTTACGGCATTCCGAAATATCCATTGGACCGTAAAATGTTCGGTGTGTTTCCGCACCGCGTCTTGGCGCAAAACGAAATGCTCTTGCGCGGTTTTGACGACGAGTTTCTCGCGCCGCATTCGCGTCACACCGAAATTCGCGCGGAGGATATTTTGCGCGAGCCGGATTTGAAACTGCTGGCGGCGTCGGACGAAGCGGGCGTGTACATCGTCGCCTCACAAGACGGACGTAACATTTACATCACGGGACATTCGGAATACGACCCGCTGACGCTCAAAGCGGAATACGACCGCGATCTAGCCAAAGGTGTGCCCATCCATGTGCCCATCAATTATTATCCCAACGATGATCCTGCCAAGCTGCCGCGCGTGCGTTGGCGCGGGCACGCGAATTTGTTGTACACGAATTGGTTGAATTATCACGTTTACCAAGAGACGCCGTACGACATGGAAGAAATTCCCATAGTGAAATTGTTTGCGCCGTTTGGGGTGTAAACCGTTTCCGGTGTTTCGAGTTCCTGTCTCACTGGTCAAGGTCGTTGTGAATGCTGATTTCACGGCGACTTTTTTTGTGCATCGAACGCGTACCTGCAATATAATCGCGTGCGGATTTGCTCTGGTGATAACGTGGACAGGAGCAAAGAGATGGTCAAGCGGATTGGTTGAACAGCGTGCGCGTTACACGTACTATTCGCGATGTACGCCGCGCCCGCGACACGTAAAACGTACGTATCAAAAACCTGTCACAGGACATCACAAATTGGGCTTGTCTTTGCGAGGAGCGATTTTTGCGACGAAGCAATCTCTCCGCGATTCGCGCTGAGATTGCTTCGCTCCGCAAAAGACGCTCCGCTCGCAATGACAATTGTGATGTACTGTGTCAGGTCTCGGTCACCATTTTCGAATCAGTCAACATGATCTCCGCTCACCACCAACGATGAAAAACATTTCGCGTCGTGCTATACTTACGCTAATCACCAGCCAGAGGTCGGTCATTCAGTGGTGCTGCGAGCCTGAGAATCAGTCGGACCCGGGA